>JACRDA010000103.1 GCA_016212965.1 Myxococcales bacterium | reverse complement strand
GAGCTCGAGCGGCGGGCGCGCGCCGAGCACGCGACGCGCGGCGAGCTCGAGAGCGAGCTCGGGGCGCTCGAGGCGCAGCTCACCACGCGCCACGAGCGCCAGCGCGGGCTCGCCGGCGCGCTCGCCCAGGCACGCGCCGACTTCCGCGCCGCGGCGCAGCGCATCGGGCTCGGCCCCGACGCTTCGCTCGAGGAGGCCGAGGCCGTGCTCGACACGCTGGGCGTGCTCGGCAGCGAGCTCGACAAGCTGCGCGAGCGGCGCGCGCAGGTGGCGGAGCTCGAGCGCGCCGGGACCGAGCTCGAGCGCGAGGTGCGCGCCCTGTGCGAGGCGCACGCGCCGGACCTCGTGGGCGCGGCCGCGGGGCCGGCCGAGGCCGAGCGCATGGCCGCGGGGCTGCTCGAGCGCTCCGCGCGCGCCCGGCGCGAGCTCGAGGACCGGACGCGCCTCCTGGGCGAGCTCGCCGCCCGCAGGGCCGAGCTCGCGGAGGTGGCGGAGCGGCGCCTCTCCGCCGTCGCGGCCCTCGAGCAGCTGTGCGCCGCAGCCGGCGTCGCGGACGAGGTCGAGCTCGAGCGTGCCGAGGGTCGCGCGGCGGAGGCGCGCGAGCTCGACCGCGCGCTCGAGGAGACGCTGCGCGCGCTCGGCGAGATCGGCGACGGCACCGGCGTCGAGGCGCTCCGCGCCGAGGCCGAGGGCCACGCGTCGGTGGCGGTCGCGGAGCGGCTCCTCGAGCTCGGCGAAGAGAGCGCCGAGCTCGAGGCCGAGCTCGAGCAGGCGACGGACACGGCCGTGCGCCTGCGCCTCGGGCTCGAGCGCTACGAGCACGAGCAGGGGGCGGTCGATCTCGCGAACGAGGCCGAGCAGCGCCTCGCGTGGGTCGAGCGCACGGCGGCGCGCTTCGTGCGCGTGCGCCTGGCCACCCTCGTGCTCGACCGCGAGATCGAGCGCTACCGGCGGGCCAACCAGGGGCCCGTCGTGGCGCGCGCCGCCGAGCTCCTCGGCGCCCTCACGACCGGGAGCCTCGTCGACCTCGGCGTCGAGTACGCCGCCGACGACACGGCGCACCTCGTGTGCCTGCGGCCCGGCGGCAGCCCGGTCGCGGTGGAGGCCCTGAGCGACGGGGCGCGCGATCAGCTCTTCCTCGCTCTGCGCCTGGCGACGCTGGAGCGCTTCGTCGGTCGGGCGACCGAGCCCCTGCCGCTCGTGCTCGACGACGTGCTCATCCACTTCGACGACGAGCGCGCCCGCGCCGCGCTCGGCGTGCTCGCCGACTTCGCGGCGCAGACCCAGGTGCTGTTCTTCACCCATCACGCGCGGCTGCGTGACATCGCGCGCGAGCTCGCCGCCGAGCCGCGCTACCGCGGGCGCATCTTCGAGGCGCTCTTGCCGGCCACGCCGCGCTGAGCGGCCTACCCGTGCCCGCGGCGCTCGCCGGTGCGATCGGCGCTCGCCGGTGCGGGCGCCTCGTCCTCGGGCGCGTCGAAGCGACGGCGCACCCCCGAGCCCGAGCGGGTCTGCCGCCCGAGCGGCGGCTTCGCGAGCTCGCCGACCGCGCGGCGCATGAGGCGGTGGAAGCGCTGGCCCGGGGTGGCGTCGGCACCTGCCTCGAGGTGGAAGCCGAACTCGTCGAGCGCGTAGGGCAGGGTGCGCGGCGTGACGAGCCCGGAGGCGCCGATGGAGGCCTGGAGCAGCCTTCCGATGCGGCGCGCGTTGGCGAGCGTGGCCTCCCCGGAGGTCTCGGGCATGGCGGTGCGGACGGCGCTGCCGGGTGCGACGACCTCGGCGGCGTAGCGCGCCATCGCCTGCCACAGGTCGTGCGAGACGTGGCGCAGCCGTACGCGGCGCGGCTCGTCGGCGTCGTCGCGGTCGAGCTCCACGGCCACGAGCACGTCGCAGGGCTCGAGCGGGAAGCGCAGGCAGTCGTCCGCCCGACCGAGCGTCAGTCGCACGCGGTCGATCTCGACCACGCCCTCGAGCGGCGGCGCGTCGGGCGGAGCCAGCAGGCGCCGCAGCTTGTCGAGGTAGAGCCCGAGGTCGGAGCTCGGCCCGAGGCGCAGCGCGCCCGCGACGGCGCGCGGGTCGGCCGGGTAGAGACCGCTGGCCGCGAGCCAGATGGCCTCGATCCAGAAGCGCAGCGGCTTGATGGTGCCCGCGAAGGTCGTGCCGGCGACGAGCGACAGCGCGTGCCGGCACTCGGCGCACGCGAGCGTGCCCCGGCGCGAGCTCAGCGGCTCCTCGCGCGAGCCGCACCACACGCACGCGAACCCTCCCGGCCAGCGCAACCGTTCGAGGAACCGGTAGCAGGCGGGCTCGTCGTAGAAGCGCTGCCGCAGCTCGGCGAGGGTCTCGGGGCAGTCGCACGGGGGGCCTTTTCGCGGAGTGTCCACGATGCGCAGGGAAGCAACCGCCGCGCCAGGCCGCGAGGCGGCGCGAGCAGCATGAAAGTCGAGCGGTTACGGAGCGGCCGGCTCCCCAGGGTGTGTCCAGATTGGCAACCGCGTTGCTACTTGTGGTCACGATGTATCGTTTGTGTTCAGTCGCCGGCCGGCTAAAACAGCCCCGTGCGCGGGTAGCCGTGCCACAATGCGCGCCCGGGCCGACCGCAGCAGCTCGCGGCGGCGACGGAAGGCAGACGCCCATGAATCGAGCGCTCGCGGCTGGTCCCATCCTGGCTCTCCTCCTCGTCCCGCCGCAGGCCTGGGCGGGCGAGCCCCATGGCGACGAGGCGCGCGACGAGGGCGCGGCTCACGACGGGCACCCGTGCCCGGGCCACCACGGCGCTCACGGCTGCCCCCACCATGGGGCCGGAGAAGCCGCGGCGGGCGTCGACGCGGTCTTCGAGGACGACGAGCAGGGCGCGCACGACGACGACGAGGAGGCGGACCGCGCGCATCCGTACCCGTGCCCCCACGAGGCCGGCTCCGACGCCGGCTGCTGTCCCAACGGCGCGGGAGACGGCCCGCACGATGATGACGAGGGCGGCTGGCGCGACGGTGGCTGGGAGCCCGGCGAGGGCGTGCGCATCGTGCCGAGCGCGCAGTACCGGCTGCGCTTCCGACACGAGGAAGGGCGCGATTTTCGCGCCGGCGATCCCGTCCGCAACTACTTCCGCCACCGGGTGCGCGCGGGTCTGCAGACGACCTGGCAGGACAAGCTCGGCGTCTACCTCGAGGTGCAGGACGTCCGCACCTACGGCGAGGAGACGAGCACCGTCGACGGCGCCGCGAACGCCATCGATCTGCACCAGGGCTACGCCATCCTGAAGCCCACGAAGGGCCTCGAGATCCGCCTCGGGCGCCAGGAGATCGGCCTCGAGAACGAGCGGCTGGTCGGCAAGAGCGCCTGGGGCGAGGAGGGGCGCGTCTTCGACGCTCTGCGCCTGTCCTTCGACAAGGACGAGCTTCACGCCGAGATGTTCTACGCGCGCCTGCGCGAGCTCGCGCCGGCCGGCGCCGCAGCCGAGGCGGTGGCCGACCTCGGCGCGCGCGCGCACTTCGCCGCCTTCGACGTGCGCCACCGGCTGTTCACCGAGCTCGTGCCGGCGATCCTCGGCACGGTCGACCTCGACGACCAGAGCGGCAAGCGCCACGTCACCATCGGCGCGCTCGTCGAGGGCGAGATCGAGAAGGTCGCGACCTATGGCCTCGAGGGCTACTTCCAGACGGGGCGCACGACCCCGGAGCTATCCCACTCCGCCTTCATGTTCGGCCTGCGCGCGCGCGGCACCTTCCCGGTTCCGAGCCGGCCCTACCTCGAGACCGCCGCGAGCTTCTCCTCCGGCGACGCCGACCTCGACGATCTCGTCGACCGCACCTTCGCGAGCCCGCAGGGCACGCCGCACAAGTTCTACGGCGACGTCGACATCTTCACGAACCTGCCGCGCGACACCGGCAACCGCGGGCTGCGCGAGGTCACGGTCGCCATCGGCTGCGCGCCCGTCGAGGGCATGTCCCTGCGCTCGAGCTTCCACCTCTTCCAGTCGATGGCGGATCGCAACGACGCGCTCGTGACCTTCGGCGAGGAGCTCGACAACCGCTTCGAGTACCGCTTCTGGAAGCACGCGGCCGTCGACCTCGGCTACGCGTTCTTCGTGCCGCAGCAGCTCAAGCGCCTCGGGGTTGCGGACCCGGTGGTCGAGCACTTCGTGTACTCGACCGTCGATCTGTCGTTCTAGAGGCGTCGACGGTCGACGGTGCGCAGGCCCGGACGCGTCAGTCCGCGGGGACGAGCATCGCCTGCGAGAGCGAGCGCGCGGTCTCTGCGCCCGCGAGCTCGGTGACGAGGCGGAGCGCGAAGGCGAGCGCCGTCGCGGGCCCGCGGCTCGTGACGATCGGGCCGTCGACGACGACGGGTGCCGTCTCGTAGCTCGCGCACGCGAGCTCGGCGGCGAACGCCGGGTACGAGGTGGCGCGCCGACCCGCGAGCACGCCGGCGGCCGACAGCGCGATCGGCGCGGCGCAGATCGCCGCGAGCCGACCCCCGCGCGCGTGCTGCGCGCGCAAGAGCGCCTGCACGGCCGCGCTGTCGCGCAGGTGCTTCGAGCCCGGCATGCCGCCCGGCAGGACGACCATGTCCCACGCCTCGCCCGCCCGGTCGACGAGGCGCGCGTCGGCCTCGACCGCGATGGCATGCGCGCCGACCACGCGCCGGGCCTCGACGCCGAGCACCTCGACCTCCACGTCGGCCCGCCGCAGCACGTCGACGATGGTGATGGCCTCGATCTCCTCGAACCCCGGCGCCAGGAGCACGCACACGCGACTCATGCGCCCATCTCAGCACGGCCGCCGCGACGGCGCAGCTCGGTCGTGCGAGCGCGTCAACCGCTGCAGCTCGGGTGGGCGGCGCAGTCGCTGCAGCCGCAGCCCTCGTCGAAGGCGTCGCACTCGGCGTCGTGGTTGCAGTGGATGGGATCGGTGCAGAACGGGTCGCTCGTGCACACCGCGCACACGCAGTCGGCGAGGCCGTGCCCGTTCGCGTCCGTGCACTCGGCCGCCGCGCAGCCGCGGCACAGGCACGCCGCGTGGAGCGCGGGGTCGCAGCCGAGCGCGGGAAGGTCGCAAGCGAAGCCGCCTCCGCCCGAGCCGCCCCCGCCGCTCGAGGTCGAGGTGGAGCTCGTGGTCGTGGAGGGCGTCGTCCACGGGTGGCTCGCCGTGCCGCCCGAGCCGCCGAAGGCGGTGCTGTGCTGGGGCTCGCAGGCCAGGGCGACCGAGGCGCCGAGCACGATGAGCGCGCCGAGCTCGCGGGCACGAGACGTCACGCCACGTATCTCAGCACGGCGTCGCGCGCGCCGCAGCAACTACGCCCACCGCGGCGTGCGCCCCGCACGGCCTCTACAGGCCACAAAAAAAACGAAGCGGCACCCGCGCTCGGCGCGAGCACCGCTCCATGGCACTACACGCGGCTCAGCCGGCGGTGCAGATGATGTTCTCGAGGCAATCCGTGCAGCCGCAACCCTCGTTGAGCGGATCGCACAGGCCGTCGTCGGTGCAGTGAGTGGTGCACCAGGTGTCCGTGTCGCAGCTCGGGCACACGCAGTCCGAGACCGCGCCGCCGTTGGCGTCGGTGCAGACCGTCGGGTCGCAGCCAAGGCAGCCGCACTGGTCGGCGAGCGCCGGGTCGCAGTTCGGGTCGCTGATGGCGACCGTGTCGCACTGGAAGCCGGCGTTGCCGCCCGTTCCAGTCGTGGTCGTCGTCGTGGTGGTGCTCGACGTCGTCGTGCTCGTCGTCGTGGTGTTGCCAGAACCGCCGGTGCCGGGGTCGGTCGTCGTCGACTTCTTGCAGCCGCCGTAGGCCGCGCCACCGATGATCAAGACTAGGGAAGACAATGCAATCACACGCTTCATGAGTTGCTCCTCTCAGGGTTTCCGGGGGGTACGCCTCTACGCCGCCAGGATCTCGAACGCTACAACATCTCGCCCGGGGGCAAAAGCCTTTGCTTTTTGGGCTGTCCGGCGCGCCCCCTACCTGACTCGTCCGACTCGACTCGTCTCCGGCTGCCGGGGCCACTCAGCTAGCTGAGCGGCGCCCGCGCCCGACACGATAGTGTACGCCCACGCTAGCACCGGCCCCCCGGGGCATGGCCAGAAAAGTCGCCGCAAATGTGCTGGGGGCGGAACGAGCTCCTGGCGAGGCGAAACAGCCCCGGCGACCCGAGGGCCCGAGCCGAACCGCCACGTCGCCCAAGGACTCGGAAAGAGACGACCACGGAGCTCGGCACGGGCGCCGGGCCGCCCGGCTTGCCAAGGCAGTCACTCGATCCGCCCGGAAGCGAGCGAGCGGAACCACGGAGCTCGGCGCCCGCGCCGAGCTCCGTGGTTGTCTCTGCCCCCCGCCAGCCGGCGCGCACGCCCTCGGGCATGGCTCCCGTTGCGTAACGGTGCTCGGGGCCTTATCCTAGGTCTTTCCGGCCGGCTCGCTCGCCTCGGGCGGGGACCCGGGCGGGTACCTTCGAGGAATGCCCATGTCTCACAAGCTGTCGTATCACGCGATCGCCGCCGCCCTCGCCACGCTCGGGGTCGGCGGTGGGGTGGCGGCCTGCTCGACCGGCGTGCCGGCGGCGAGGGCGCCCGAGCTCGAGAGCACGGCGACCGCCACGGAGGCCGTCGCTCCGGCGGCGGACCCCGGTCCGGCTGCGGCTCTCGTGCCGTCGGCCGACGCTGCCGCGACCGGTCCTGCGGCCACCGACGTGCCCGCCACGACCGACGTGCCCGTGGCGACCGACGTCACGGCGACCGGCGCGGCGGCCGCGGGCGCGACGGCGAGCCCGGGCGCCACCGCCACCGCGCTCGCGACCACGGCGAGCGCGAGCGCAGCGAAGGCTCCCCCGCCTGCCCCGAAGGCACCACCGAAGGGCGCTGGCGGCACCGGCAAGACCGGCGCGAAGAAATGCGGCTCCGGCACGTGCCGCCACTGACGCCCTCGCGGGTCTCGACGCGCCGGGAGAGCCGCGCTACCCGCTCGGGCTCGGCATGACCATCCACCGGGTTCCGAGCGCGCCCACCCACGAAGTCGCGAGCGAATCGCGCACGGTGGGCGAGATGTTCGCCCGGCGGGCGCGCCACAGCGCCTCGCGCCCGGCGATGTACGCCAAGCAGTCCGGCGCCTCGGGGTGGGAGCTCGTCACCTGGCGCGCGGTCCACGAGCGCGCGCGCAGTGCCGCGCGTGGCCTGCGAGCGCTCGGCGTCGCGCGTGGCGAGCGAGTCGCGATCCTCGGGCCCACGCAGCCCCCGTGGGCGGTTTACGACATGGCGGCCCAGCTCGCGGGCATGGTGAGCTTCGGCATCTACCCGAAGCAGTCAGTCGAGCAGGTGCGCTACCTGCTCGAGCATGCCGACGCGCGCGTCGTGCTCGTCGAGGGCGAGGGCGAGCTCGACACGGTGCTCGCGGCCGCGCAGGGCCTCGACGTCGTCGCGGCGATCGTGCCCTGGACCCACGAGCTCTACGAGCGCGCGGCGTCGCGCGACGCGCGCCTGCGCTCGCCGCGCGAGCTCGAGGGCGAGCCGCTCTCCGAGGCCGAGGTGGACGCGAGCCTCGCGGCGGTGGATCCGGACGACACGGCCATCCTCATCTACACCTCGGGCACCACCGGGCCTCCGAAGGGCGCGATGATCAGCCATCGCTCGATCCTCACCCTGCTCGCCGACGCGGCCTCCTTCTTGCCGCTCGACGAGGCGGATCTGTCCATGAACTTCCTGCCGATGGCGCACGCCGCCGAGCGGGTGCTCGGCTTCTACGGGCGCATCGCCAACGGGCTCGCCACGGCCTACGCGAGCTCGATGGGCGCCGTGCTGCAGGAGGTGCAGGAGGTGCGGCCCACGCTGTTCGGCGCCGTGCCGCGCATTTTCGAGAAGGCCCACGCCAAGATCCACGGCGAGGTCCAGAAGCAGTCGCAGCTCGTGCAGCGGATCTTCGCGTGGGCGAGCGCCGTCGGCAAAGAGAGCGTCCCGTACCGCACGGCCGGGCGGCCGATGCCCCTCGCCCTGCGCGTGCGGGTGGCGCTCGCCGACCGGCTCGTCTTCCGCAAGATCCGGGGCGCGTTCGGGGGGCGCGTGCGGCAGTTCGTCACCGGTGCCGCCCCGATCTCGCTCGACATCCTCGAGTTCTTCTGGGGTGCCGGTCTCGAGATCTACGAGGCCTTCGGCATGACCGAAGCGACGGTGGTCACGCACATCAACCGCCCGGGCGCCGTGTCGCTCGGTACCGTGGGCCGACCCATCGGGCGGATGGAGCAGCGCATCGCGGAGGACGGTGAGGTGCTCCTGCGCGGGCCCTTCGTGTTCAAGGGCTACTTCAAGGACGCCGAGGCCACCGCCGCCATGCTGCAGGACGGCTGGCTCCACACAGGCGACATCGGCTCGGTCGACGCCGAGGGCTACCTCCGCATCACCGACCGCAAGAAGCACCTCATCATCACCTCGGGCGGCAAGAACATCGCGCCCGCCAACATCGAGAAGGCCATCAAGAGCCAGGACCCGCTCATCAGCCAGGTGCACGCGCACGGCGACCGCCGGCCCTACGTGGCGGCCCTGCTCGCGCCGAGCCCGCTCGAGGCGCTCGAGTGGGGTGCCGAGCGCGGCCTCGTGACGAAGGACGAGCTCGCCGAGCGCACGCGCGAGCTCCTCGACAACCCCGCTTCGCGCAGCGAGGCCCTGAACGCGCTGCTCGCCAAGGTCGTGGCCCACCCCGAGCTCGGCGCGCGGCTGGCGCGCGCGGTGCGGGCCGGCAACCGCCAGCTGGCGCAGGTCGAGCAGGTCCGGCGCTTCGCCGTGCTCGACCGCGACTTCAGCCAGGAGCACGGCGAGCTCACGCCCACCCTCAAGCTCAAGCGCAAGTTCGTCGAGCAGAAGTTCGAGCCCCTGTTCGAGCGCCTCTACGCGGACCCGAGCTTCGGCTTCGAGCCCTGAGCTCGCGCCCGGGGGCGTGCGCGCACGAACGGCGCGCTCCCGTGTCGGCGCCCGGACGTACTAGACTCGCGCGGTCACCCCGCGCCGCCATGAGTCGCTCCCCTTACCGCGAGGCCGCCGACCGGATCGCCGGCGCTGCCGACGACCTCTCGCCCGACCGCAGCCTGCGCGTGCTCGACGCATCGGGGCGCGCGGGGCGGGCCGGCCTGCAGGGCGCCCCCGGCTCCGACGGCTACGGCGCGGGCGCGGGCGGCCAGTCGGGCGGCGACGCCGGGCCGGCCGAGGCCGGCCAGCACGCGGGTCGCATCGCCGTACGCCTCGGGTCGGAGGCCGACGGCGTGCTGCGGCTCCGCGCCGACGGCGTTCGCGCCGACGGCGTCGCAGCCGCGCTCGACGAGCTCGTCGACTTCGGCGACGCCGGCTACGTCGATCTCGTCGCGCGCGGTGGCCGCGGCGGGGATGGCGGGGTGGGCGGCCAAGGCGGCGACGGCGCTCGCGGTTACCGCGGGAGCGACGCGACGCGCTACTCCTCGGGTGGCAACGGTGGCCCCGGCGGGACCGGCGGGGCCGGGGGCAACGGCACGAGCGGGGCGGCCGGTGGCTCGGGCGGCGAGATCCTCGTGCGGGTGGCCGACGACGACACCCACTTGCTCATGCTCCTGCGCCACCAGGTGGGCGGGGGCGACGGCGGGCAACCAGGGCGCAACGGCGCCGGCGGCTCGGGGGGCTCGGGCGGCTCCGGGGGCAGCTCTCACTCGTGGACGACGACGAGCTACCACACGGACTCGCAGGGCCGACGCCAGTCGCGCACCGAGTTCCACAGCAACCCCGGCGGCTCGAGCGGTCCGCGCGGCGCCGACGGGCCGGCGGGGCGGGCAGCGCTCGCTTCCGGGCCAAGCGGTCGCGACGGCACCTTCGTCATCGAGGTCGAGGCGGGCGAGCGCGTCGAGCGCTACCCGAGTCGCTTCCACGCGAAGCTCGCGTCCTTCCGCCACGAGAACGAGAACGGCGACGGCATCTACGAGCCCGAGGAGAAGGTGCGCGTCTTCGACATCGCGCTCGCGAACGTGGGCGGCATGCCCACGCCGCGCACGCGCGACGTCGAGCTCACGCTCGAGCGCCGCGGCTGGGTGCGGCCATTCGACGAGAAGATCACGCTGCCGAAGGGCATCCCCGCCGGCGCCTCGCACCTCTGCGGCGGCGCCTCGCTGTCGTTCCAGATCGGCGACTTCGTCCCGCAGGGCCCCGGTGACGCGCTCCGCGCCGAGGAGCAGATCGGCGTCGTCGCGACCGTGCCCGCCGCGCGCCGCCGCTTCGAGGGCTTCGACGCCGAGGCCGGTCCGCACTCGGGCCGCTTCGTCGTCCAGTTCCCGGTGCAAGCGTCCCCGGTCGAGAGCCTGTGCGCGCTCGCGCCCGGGCAGGCTGCGCGCGTGCGCTTCGCCCTCCACAACGTGTCGGGGCGTGCCTTCGGCAGCGCGAGCGAGCTCGGGCGTGCCGTGCGCGTGCGACTCGTGGTGCGGCGGAGCGAGCTCCGCCCCGGCGAGGCGATCCTGTACGACGAGCGCGGTCGCGCCTGCGGCGACGAGGGCTTCGTGCGCGACCTGCCCCAGGTCGAGCCGGGTGCGACCGTGGCCTTCGAGGGCGCGGTGGCCGTCGGGGCCTCGGCCGAGCCCTACCGCGCGGTGACGCTGTGGCTCGTGCTCGAGCTCGGCACCATCGCCGAGCCGGCGCGCCTGCGGCCGGTGCAGATCGGCGCGTTCGAGCTGCGCGTCGCCGAGCGCTACGTGGCGCGCCCCGACGCCGACCTGCTCCTCATCGTGAACCACGGCACGCGACGCGAGGTGCTCGACGCGTGGCACGCGGCCGCGCGCACGCTCGGCCTCGGGCTCGCCGTCTGGGATCTCAGCCTCGAAGGGGCGCTCGACTTCGCCGTGCCGGTCGCGGGCGGGCCGTCGCTCGGGGAGACCTTCGCCGGCAAGACCGTCGTCGTGCTCGACAACTCCATCACGACGGCGGAGGGACCGAGCCACCCCCACCGCTTCTGCTCGAAGGCGGATCTACACGCGCTGGTCCGGGCCGGCACCCGCGTGCTCTTGCTCGGCGCCGGGACCTCGCTCGAGTCCGTCATGGTCCCGACCCTCGCGGCCGCCGCCCCGACCACGGCGCTCGACGTCGCCCCCGAGCGCGCCCGCGCCGTCGTACCGCGGCGGTCGAGCGCAGAGCTCGGCGCCGCGCTCGTCGCGGCCGGCTCGTCGGGGGGCGGCGGGGTGCCGGTGGTCGTGGACGAGCAGGTGACGCGCAGCCGCTGGTACCACCCGGCCGAGGCCGACCTCGTGCGGCGTGCGCACGAGCTGGCCCACGAGCTCGTCGCCGCCCACCCCGAGCGGCGCTTCGCGCTCGTGCCGCGCTTCGACCCGGCCGTCGTGAGGCGTGGCTGGCTGTGGCACCGGTACACGCTCGGCGCGCTCGAGCTCCACCCGGGGCTCGATCGCCAGGGTGGTCTGCTCGACCTGCGCGTGGGCGACGACGCGCTCGCCGACCCCGAGCTCCCGACCGACCCTGCGACGCTGCTCGCGCTCTTGCTCGCCCGCCCCTTCGAGGACCGGCTCGCGCGGCTCGCGCTCCTCGCCGAGCGCGCGCTCGAGCTCGGCGCCGGCGCGGCCCCCGCGCCCGAACCCGCCGGCGAGGTCGCGGAGCCCGACGCGCTCGGTCTCGCGGAGGCCGACGGCGCGGAGGGCGAGCGGCCGGCTCCCGCCGACGCCGCGCGGGCCGCGACCACGCTCGTGCGCGCCTGCGTGGACGCCCTGCTCGTCGACCTGCTGCACGAGCTGCAGACGGTGCTCGCGTCGCCGTGGCGCGCCGGCATGAAGCGCGCGCGCATGGCAGCGGTGCTGGCGAAGCTCGGGGCGCTCGGGGCGCGCTCCTTTTCGTGGACCACGCCGCCCGCGCCCGGCTCGCCCGTCGCGACCGAGCTCCTGCGCCTCGCGGCGCGCCTCCTGTTCTTCGCGCGGAGCCAGGTCGACTGGTGGGAGCACGTGCCCCCGTTTCGCTTCTGGCGCCGCGCGCCGGCCGCGGCCGCACTCTGTCGCGCGAGCGTCGAGGGCTACCTCGCCCACGTGTTCGGGGCGGCGGGGGGTGGCGATGACGCGGCTCTGGCGGCGGCGCGGGCTCGCCTGAACGCGGCGCTCCGGCGGCTCCGGCGGAGCTACGCGCGCCGTCGCAAGGCGAACGCCGACGCGCCGCCCTGCGCCGAGCACGCGCGCCGGCTGCTCGCGGCGCCGCTCGAGCGCGACGGGCTCACCGCGGACCTCGAGCTCGGCGAGAGCGCGGCCGAGCGCGTCGTCAGCCCCGATCTCTTCGCGTCTGCGTGCGAGCGCGACCGCAAGCGGGCCGCCGCTCGCCGCAAGCTCGAGCGCGCGCAGCGCGGCCAGCAGGCGAGCCTGCTCTTGCCCGAGAGCGCCGCGGAGCTCGCGCGGCGCGGCAGCTGAGCCGGCGCCGCGCGCGGGGCGAGGTCACTCGGTGACGGCGATGTGGCGCACCTGCACCGGCGTGACGGGGCGGTCGCCGTCGTCGGTCGGGGTCTTGCCGATGCGGTCGACGACGTCCATGCCCTGGGTCACGCGGCCGAACACGGGGTGGCGCGAGTTGCCGGGCGAGAACCAGTCGAGGCGGGCGTTGTCGACCGTGTTCACGAAGAACTGCGAGCCGCCGCTGTTCGGCCGGCCCGTGTTGGCCATCGACAGGGTGCCGCGCTGGTTCGAGATCTTCGCGTTCGGCAGGAACTCGTCCGCGATGTTGCCGTGCGGCGGGCCGCCCGTGCCGCAGCGCGGGCTCTTCGGGTCGCGGCTGTACGGGCAGCCGAACTGCAGCATGAAGCCGTCGATCACCCGGTGGAAGTGCAGCCCGTCGTAGAAGCCGCCCTTGGCCAGGTCGAGGAAATTGCGGGCGGTGATGGGCATCTGATCGAGGAAGACCTCGACCGTGAAGTTCCCCATCGAAGTCTCGAAGGTCGCCGTCGGGTTCGCCATGGGATTCTCCGCGTGAGCGCCGGTGGCGAACGCTTCGCGCACCGAGCCCGAGGCGTCTACGCCGGCCCGGGCGAGGGCGCAATCGCCCGCGTAATTCAGCCTCCGCCGGTCCCGCCCGCGCCGCCGGCCCCCGCGCCCCCGCTGCCACCCGCGCTGCCGCCGCCCGCGCCGCCGCTCTCGCAGAGCAGGCTCACGTAGGTGACGAAGCCCAGGTCCGTCCAGACGTCGAAGGTTCCCGCCACGGCGCCCGGGATCGCCGCCATGGCCGTGCAGGTCGCGGTCGGGTGGCTCGCGGTCACGACGTAGTCGCCCGGGTCGACGTTGAAGTAGAGGGCAGCGCCCCGCGAGCTCGTGGCGGTGAGCGCCGGGTCGATGAGGTTGATGGCGTTGCCGTAATGCGGTCCCGAGCCGCTCCCCGGTGCCAGCGTGAAGGTGACGCCCTCGACGCCCGGGTAGGCGGCGCCGGGCGACGGTGGTGTCGCCACGGCCGCGAGCGCGATCTGGGCCTTGGCGGGATCGAGCGTGACTCCGGCGCTCTGGGCGACGAGGTTCGCGAGCCCGTTGGCGACCAGCGGCGCCGTGAGCGACAGGTCGCCGGCCCCGAGCAGCGAGCCGAGGAGCGCGTGCGCGTAGCCGTCCTTCACGAGCGACACGTAGATTGCCGGCCCCGGCGCGAGCGCGAAGCTCGCGTCCCCTTGCGCGTTGCTCTGGGCGCACGGCGTTCCGGGTGCCGTGGGCACGCACACGGTCACGTCCGCGAGCGCCGTCTCGCTGAGCGCGTCCTCGGCGTGCACGTGGAGCGCGACCGTGGGCGCGCTGCCGCCGCCGCCCTGCAGCTGGCCGCCCGCCGCGCCG
>JACRDA010000094.1 GCA_016212965.1 Myxococcales bacterium | reverse complement strand
GCCGGGCGGCGCGTGCGCATCGTCATCGGCAAGGACACGCGCCTCTCGGGCTACATGCTCGAGACGGCCCTCGCCGCCGGCATCTGTGCGATGGGCGGACGCGTGCTCTTGTGCGGGCCGATCCCGACCCCGGGCGTGGCCTAGCTCACGGTCAGCATGCGCGCCGACGACGGCGTCGTCATCAGCTCGAGCCACAACCCCTACGCGGACTAAGGCATCAAGATCTTCGGGCCCGTCGGCTACAAGCTCGACGACGCGCTCGAGCGCGAGATCGAGCGGCTGGTCCACACGAACGAGCTCGACCGACGCGGCTCCAAGGGCGCCGCCATCGGCAGCGCGATGCGCGTGGACGACGCCGCCGGTCGCTACGTCGTGTTCTGCAAGTCGACCTTCCCCAACGAGCTCACCCTCGACGGCGTGCGCATCGTCGTCGACGCGGCGCATGGCGCCGCGTATCGGGTCGCGCCCGCGGTGTTCGCAGAGCTCGGCGCCGAGGTGTTCGCGCTCGGCGTGAAGCCGAACGGGGTGAACATCAACCAGAAGACGGGCGCGCTCCACCCGGAGGGCACGGTGCACGAGGTGCAGAAGCGCCGCGCGCACCTCGGGATCGCGCTCGACGGGGACGCCGACCGGGTCATCGTCGTCGACGAGCGCGGCCAGATCGTGGACGGGGACCAGATCATGGCCCTGTGCGCGGCGCGCATGCTCGCGGCGCGCACGCTCCCGAAGCGCACGCTCGTCACGACCGTCATGTCGAACCTGGGTCTCGAGCGCGCCGTGGAGCGGGCCGGCGGCAGGCTCGTGCGCACGCCGGTCGGCGACCGCCACGTGGTCGACGCGATGCGCAAGGGTGGCTACCGCTTCGGGGGCGAGCAGAGCGGACACCTCATCTTCCTCGACCATGCCACGACCGGAGACGGCATCGTGGCCGCGCTGCAGCTGCTCGCGATCGCGGTCCGCGAGGGCCGTCCCGTGAGCGAGCTCTGCGCGGAGGCGATGGAGCGCGTGCCGCAGGTGCTCGTGAACCGCTCGTTCCCGCGCCGGCGCCCGCTCGCCGAGATGAGCCACGCGTCCCGGGCCATCGCCGCCGCGGAGCGCAGCCTGGGCGAGGCGGGGCGCGTGCTCGTGCGCTGGAGCGGCACCGAGCCGAAGCTGCGCGTCATGGTGGAGGGTGACGACGAGCGCGCGATCCGCGGCCTGGCCGAGGGCATCGTCGAGGCCGCCTGCGCCGACCTCGCGTGACGCCGGCGCCGGGCGTCACAGCGCGCGGTTCATGAAGAGGTCCTCGAGCGTCTCGCGGCGCGGCTGCACCTCGACGACCTGAGCGCCGGCGGCGAGCGCGCGGGTGAGGAGCGGCCCCACCGCGTCCTGGCCGACGACCTCGACCACGACGACGCCGGGGCGCTCGCGCACCGTGAAGCCGTCGGCCGCGAGCGCGGCGCGGAGCTCGGCGCTCGGCTCGCCGAGCGTCACGTCGGTGCGCAGCACCTCGCCCCTCAGGAGCTGACGGATGGCGCCCGCGACCACGACCTGGCCGTTGCGCAGGATGACGACGTGGTCGCACATGGCCTCGACGTCGCTCAGAATGTGGGTCGAAAAGAAGATCGTGCGCCCCGCGTCCCGCTCGGCGAAGAGGATGTCGCGCACCTCCTTGCGCCCGACCGGATCGAGGCCGCTCATCGGCTCGTCGAGCACGAGCAGCTCGGGGTCGGCGACCAGGGCGGCCCCGAGGGCCGTGCGCTGCAGCATGCCCTTCGACAGGCGCCGCACCTGACGGTCCGCGGCGTAGAGCACGCCCGTCCGGTCGAGCACCTCCGCGGCGCGCGTGCGCACGCGCTTGCCGCCGAGGCCCGAGAGCCGGCCGCAGAGCTCCACGAACTCGCGCGGCGTGAGGTAGGGGTAGACGTAGGGATTCTCGGGCAAGAAGCCGAGCCGCTGGCGCGCGGCGCGCGAGGGCACGCGCTCGCCGAACAGGTGCGCCTCGCCGCCGCTCGCGGAGATGAGGCCGAGCAGCATCTTGATGGTCGTGGTCTTGCCAGAGCCGTTGGGCCCGAGAAAGCCGACGATCTGGCCCCGGCGCACCTCGAAGCTCACGCCGCGCACCGCCTGGACCGTCTTGCGGCGCAGGAGCCCGAGCTTGAAGGTCTTGCGCAGACCGGTCGCGCTGATGAGGACGTCGGAGTCGGGCGCGGCGGACCGGGGACCGGGTGCCTCGTCGCGGTCCACCTGCTGTCGGGGCTCGGCCACGGGGAAGAAATAGGCGGTGGCGCCCGCGCTGCCAAGTGGGCGCCGGCGCGGAGCCGCGTCGAGCCCCTGCGCACACGAAAAAACCCTCGGTCTTCCGAGGGCGTCGGTGTTAGAACCGGGGCGTCGAAGTGGCCGAGGCTGCGCGCGCAGGGGCGGGCGCCTCGCGCCGGCACTTCCCCTCGACCTGCGTGGCGAACACCATGTCCAAGCTTCCTCAGGCACCGGGCTTCTCCTCGTGGCGCCGTTCCGGGCGCGTCGTGTTGCCGCTCGTCGCAGCCCTCGCCGTCAGCGCGAGCGCCGAGGCGCAGCCGACCCCCTACGACCAGCCGCCCCCCGGCACTCCCCCCGGCACGCCCCCCGGCACGCCCCCCGGTGCGATGCCGGGCGGCCCGGGCGCTCCCTACGGCACCCCGCCGGGCGCCCCGCCGGGCCCGGGCATGCCCCCGGGCGCCACGGCCGGTACGAGCTTCGGCGAACCGGGGGCGTCGGGCTCCTGGGGCACGCAGGGCGGCTTCGGACCGCAACCTCCGGCGGCGCCGGAGCCGGAAGAGAACGAGGCCGAGTGGCGCGACATCTCGCTCTCGGAGCAGATCGACCTCACGGGCTCGACCGGCCTCTTGCGCGTGTCGAACGCCGGGTCGGGCGCGGGCGGCACCTTCCGCGTGGGCTTCCTGTTCGACTGGTTCAAGTCGAGCGGCTTTCTGTGCAACGCCGACCACCCCTGCGCGCGCGGCTCGAACGTGCAGCAGGAGGACGACAGCGTGAGCCACGTGGGGGCGACCTTCGGCCTCAACGCCACGCCCATCAGCTTCCTCGAGGCGTACGCGACGATCCGCACCTACGCGAACTCGAACGACCAGGCGAGCCCGGCGCTGCTCCAGGTGCTCGGCGACACCACGCTCGGGGTGAAGGCCTTCACGCCGAAGCCGATCAAGGACGTCATCTCCTTCGGCGGCGAGGCGCGCCTCCTGCTCCTGAACGGCGCCGGCTCCGTCGGCATCAAGGGCGGCGGCACGAGCGCGGAGTTCCTCGCGCTGACGTCCGTCGACTTCCGCCGCAAGAAGGCGCCGGTCCGCCTGCACCTGAACCTCGGCTACCGCATCGACAACTCGGGCAAGCTCGTGTCCGACGTCGAGGACGAGCGCGCCGTCCGCGACCCGCAGCTCGCGGGCGCGCTCGGCCGCATCCCGGTGACCCGGGTCGAGCGCTTCGGCCTCGGCATCAACCGCGTCGACTTCTTCCAGACGTACTTCGGCGTCGACGTGCCTCTGAAGTGGGTGCAGCCCTACATCGAGTACACGGTCGACATCCCGGTCAACCGGCAGGGCTACGAGTGCCACACGCGCACCATCTCGCCCGGCGACGTGTGCCTTGCCCTGTCGGACCTGAAGGACAAGGACTCGGGCTCTCCGGGCTACAAGGCGATCCCGTCGCACCTGTCGCTCGGCGTGAAGGCGACGCCCTTCAACGGCATGTGGCGGGGCCTGAGCGGCCACCTCGGCTTCGACATCGGCCTCTCGGGCAAGTCGACGTTCATCGAGGAGGTCGCCCCGACGGCGCCGTGGACCATGTACCTCGGCCTCGGCTTCGCCTTCGACATGAAGGAGAAGGAAGCGGCGGCGCCGCCCCCGCCGCCCCCGCCGCCCCCGCAGCAGGTGACCGTCGCGCCGACGCAGTACTTCGTGCGCGGCTTCCTCCACGAGAAGGGCGCGACGACACCGGTCACCGACGCCATCATCGCCGTGACCGGGCGGCCCGAGCCCCCCGTCGCGACGGGCGCGGACGGGCGCTTCCTGTCCTACGAGCTCGTGCCCGGCATGTACTCGCTCTCCATCACGGCGCCCGGGTACAAGCCCGGCACGTGCACCGCGGAGGTCAAGCCCGCCCAGCCGGTGGCGCCCGCGCCCGGCGCGCCTGGTACCCTGCCGCCCTTCCCGCCCGGCACGCCGCCGCCGGCCCCGGTGCCGGTCACGCCGTCGGGGCCGGTGTTCACCGACCTCGACTGCGAGCTCGAGTCTCTGCCGAAGCTCGGCGACCTCACGGGCACCGTGAAGGACGACGAGAGCAACGCGGGCGTCGCGAACGCCACCGTCGAGGTCACGGACGCGACGGGCCAGAAGCACAGCGCGACCACCGACGGCTCGGGCACCTTCAGCGTGAAGGCACTGCCGCCGGGGGCCACCCTGGTGAGCGCCCAGGCCAACGACTACCTCATGGGTCGCGCCGAGGCGGACGTGAAGCCGAAGGACGGCGCGAGCGTCACCGTGGGCGTCACGAAGCGGCCCAAGATTGCGAACGCCCGCATCATCGGCGATCAGATCCAGATCTTGAAGCGGGTGCAGTTCAAGACCGACTCCGCCGAGCTCGATCCGGTGTCGAACTCGATCCTCGCCGAGGTCGCGGACGTCATCCAGCGCAACCCGCAGGTGAAGCTCCTCGAGGTGCAGGGCCACACCGACGACACCGGCGCGGCCGACTACAACCAGAAGCTGAGCCAGGATCGCGCCGAGTCGGTCATGAAGTGGCTCACGGGCGCCGGCGTCGAGGCGGCTCGCCTCCAGGCCAAGGGCTACGGAAAATCGCGGCCCATCGCGCCCAACGTGACGCCGGCCAACCGCGCCAAGAACCGCCGCGTGCAGTTCATCATCCTCCAGAAGCAGTAAGCCGCCGGGCAGCGCGGCGACGAGGGCCGGTGGTCACGAGACCGCCGGCCCTTTTTCTTTCGAGTCGTCGGTCGTCAGTCGTCTCAGCGCTTCTTGTCGCCGCCGAAGATCGCGTGGCGCACGTAGGAGAGCTGGCTCTTGGCGATCTCCTTGGCGACGGCGAGGCGGTCGGTCTTGCGCGCCGAGGCGCGGGTCCACAGCTGCCCGGTCTCGTAGAGCTCGCGCGTCGCGGCGCGCTGCAGCTTGCCGCTCGAGGTCTTGGGCAGCACGCCGACGTCGAGCGGAACGACGTCGTCGACCGTGAGGCCGATGCCCTGGCGCACGACCTTGCGCACCGCGACCTTGAGCGCCTCGCGCGCGTCGGCGTCCGAGACGCTGGTCTCGAACGCCACGACGACGCGCTCGCGGTCGTTGAGCGGCTTGCGCGTCCCGAACGCGATGACGTTGCCTTTGCGCACGCCCTCGACCTTGCCCGCCTCCCCCTCGAGGTCCTGGGGGTAGTAGTTGCGGCCGTTGACGATGATGAGCTCCTTGATGCGGCCGCAGACGTACAGGTTGCCGTCCACGAAGTAGCCGAGGTCGCCGGTGCGCAACCAGCCGCCCGCGAAAGCGGCCGCTGTGAGCTCGGGCTCGTCCCAGTACCCGCGGGTCACGCTCGGGCCGCGCAGGCGGATCTCGCCCACCTCGCGATCCGGCAGGCGCCGCTCGCCGGCGACGTCGTCGACGGCAAACACGGCGACGTCGTGCCCTTCGAAGGCCGGCCCGCAGCAGACCACGTCGACCGCCTGGTCGCTGTCCACCGCGATCGGCACGGCGCGGTGCTCGGCGGCGAGCACGGCACCGTCGACGTCGTCGCTGCGCACGCCGGCGCCGGCGTTGTCGAAGGAGACCGCCAGGCTGGACTCGGCCATGCCGTAGCACGCCAGGATGGCGCGCCGGTCGAAGCCGATGGGTGCGAACTTGTCGGCGAAGGCGCGGAGGTTCGCCGCGCGGATCGGCTCGGCGCCGCAGCCCGCCACGCGCCACGCCGAGAGATCGAGCCCGGCGACCTCCTCGTCGCGCACGCGCTTGACGCACAGGGCGTAGGCGAAGTTCGGCCCGAAGGAGATGGTGCCGCGCTGCCGGCTCAGCACCTCGAGCCACTTGGCCGGCCGCTTGAGGAAGGACAGCGGCGGGATGAAGGTCACGGTGTTCTTGTGGAACAGCGGCCCGAGCACGAAGCCGATGAGGCCCATGTCGTGATAGAGCGGCAGCCACGAGACGCCACTGTCGACGGCGTCCTCGACCTTGAGGCCGAGCTGCATGAAGGCGCGCACGTTGGCGGCGAGGTTGCCGTGGGTCAGCACGACGCCCTTGGGTCGGCTCGTGGAGCCGCTCGTGAACTGCAGAAAGCAGGTGTCGTCGAGGTCGATCTTCTCGGGGCGAAACGCGGCGCGCTCCTTGCGCAACAGCTCGACGGCGACGATCCGCTCGAGGCTCTGCGCCCGGAGCTGCACCTCGCCGAGCAGGCGCTTGATGTCGCCGTCGGTCACGAGCACGCGGGCGCCGCTCTTGGCCACGATGTGCAGCGTGTTCTCGAGGTAGCCCGAGAGCTTCGACAGACCGGCCGGCGGGTAGATCGGCACCGGCACGATGCCGGCGCGCACGGCCCCGAGGAAGGCGAAGACGAAGTCCTGGTTGTCGGGGAGGATGAGCGCCACCCGGTCGCCCTTGCGCAGGCCGAGCGCCTGCAGCGCACCGCCGAAGCGCGCCGTCGCGCGCTCCACGCCGCTGTAGGTGAAGAAAGGTTCCGCGTTCGAGGCCTCGTCGACGAAGCGGTAGCCGGTCCGCCCGCTCTCGGCGGCGTCCTCGATGGCCCGAGCGACCGTGCGCAGCGTCACTCCGACCACCTTCCGTCGGCACGCAGCCGCGTCTCGACGGCCCGCGCGACGTCGCCCACCGTCTCGACCTCGCGCAGATCGTCGTCGGCGATGGTGAGCCCGAACTTGTCCTCGAGCTCCGCCACGACCTCCATCACGCCGAGCGAGTCGATGCCGAGCTCGCCCACGAGCTCGGTCGACTCGCGGAGCTCGACCTTGTGCTCGGTGTGCACCTCGAGCACGCGCATGAGCTCCTTCACCACCGCGTCGTGGCCCCAGCTGGTCCCTGCGCTCTTCTGCATGAGAAACCCTCTACCAACGCCTGCCGCTCGTACCCGAGCCGGCAGCCGCACGAGCGGCACCCGGCCCGAGGCGTCCCTTTAGCCGATTTGCGGCGACGCCGGGAGGCTCTGCACCACGCCGTCCCGGCGGCGCGAGTCAGCCCGCCTGCTTCGCTACGGCGGCGGCGGCCCTCGTCGCGGCCTCCGGGTCGCCGAGGTAGCGGCGCGCACGCGGCCGGAGATCGGCGCCGAGCTCGTAGACGAGCGGGACGCCGGTCGGGATGTCGAGCGCCGCGATGTCCGCGTCGGCGATGCCCTCGAGGTGCTTCACGAGCGCCCGGAGGCTGTTGCCGTGCGCGGTCACGAGCGGCACACGCCCCGCACGCAACCCCGGCACGATGGCGTCGTACCAGTACGGCAAGAGCCGTAGGACGACGTCCCTCAGGCACTCGCACGACGGCAGGAGGTCGGGCGCGAGCTCGCGGTAGCGCGGGTCGCGCGCCGGGTGACGCGCGTCGTCGCGCGCGAGCTCGGGCGGGCGCACCTCGTAACTGCGGCGCCACTCGAAGACCCGCTCCGGGCCGTACTTCCGGGCCACCTCGCGCTTGTCGAGACCCTGGAGCGCGCCGTAGTGCCGCTCGTTCAGGCGCCAGGAACGGCGCACCGGCAGCCACTCGAGCCCGAGCTCCTCGAGCGCCAGGTTCGCGGTCGCGATCGCACGCTTGAGCACCGAGGTGTGGACCACGTCCGGCACGATGCCCGCTTCCCGGAGGAGCGTTCCGCCCGCGCGTGCCTCCGCGACGCCCTTGTCGGTGAGCGGCACGTCCACCCAGCCCGTGAAGAGGTTCTTCGCGTTCCAGTCGCTCTCGCCGTGACGCAGAAGGACGAGCGTGGTCGCCATGCGTCCTCCTTGCGCGCGCGGCCGCGGCGCCACAAGCGGCCGCGGGGAGACGCACGCTCTCAGGCCGTCCGCACGGCGGCGATGCGCCTGGCGAGCGCCTCGAGTCCCTCGAGGCAGCGCAGGCCGTACCACATGAGGTCCTTGCCGTCGCAGAACAGGATGGCCGGAGGGCCCGGCAGGGCGCGGAAGCGCTCGGCGTCGGCCGCGCCGAAGGGGTGCGGCTCGTCCGGCAGGAGCACGAGCTCGGGACGGCGCGCCGCAACCTCCTCGAGCGCGATGCGCGGGTAGCGCACGTCGCGTCCGCGCGCCCGCTCGGCCGGACGCAGCGGCGCGCGCCCGAGATCCGCCGCGAGCGGGTAGCGCCGCTCGCGGTCCGCGAGCACGTTGACGCCGCCCGCGAGCGCGAGCGCGTCGCTCACGAAGGTGGCCGCGTTCACGGTCATGAGCGGCTCGGCCCAGATCGGCAAGACGGTGCGCACGGCCGGGCCGGGCCGCGCCGCCAGCCGCGCGAGCACGGCGCGCGCCAGCAGGAGCAGGGCCTCGTTCTCACGCGCGCGCTCCGGAAAGAGGGTCGCGAGGCGCGCCGCGTGCTCGAGCCCGGCGCCGACGGTGCACGGAAACGAGAGCAGGACCGGCACGCCCGCACGCGCGAGGGCCTCGACGTCGTGCCGCGTGTTCTCCTCGCGGTTCGCCACGACGAGGTCGGGGTGGAGGTCGAGCACGGCCCCGACGTCGACCCCCTTGGTGCCACCCACCGACGGCACCTCGCGGAGCTCTGCCTCGGGCGCGACGCAGTAGCGCGTGCGTCCGACGAGACGCGCTCCGGCGCCGAGGCGCACCAGGGTGTAGCTGTCGCTCGTCCCGAGCGACACGATGCGCTCGGGCGCCGCCGGGTGCGGGGGGCCGAGCGCGTCCGTCATGCGCGCCACCAGCTGAGCAGCCAGAGGGCGACGCCCGCGGCGCCCACCGTGAGGCCGATGAAGCGCCGCAGGCCGCGGCTCTGCCCGGGTGCGGCCACGTCGCGTGCGACGAGGACGAGGCCGAGCGCCGCGAGCGCGAAGCCCCCCACGAGCGCGAGGGACCAGCCGAGGCGCGGCCCCGGGTCGCTCGCGAGCGCCGCGAGCTGCTCGGCGGCGAAGGCCTCCGGCGCGTCCTGGCGCGTGGCCGGAGCCCGCTCGGCGCTCGCCGCGAGCCGGGCGATCTCGCGCTCGGCGAGCTCGAGGTCGTCGGCGTGCGGGGTGACGAGCCAGCGCGTCTCCTTGGCCGACGTCCGGACCGCGCGCCACGCGAGCAGCGCGGCGTCGACGCGCCGGTGGTCCTCCGCCGCGCGGGCGAGCGCGACCAGGCGCTCGTACGCGACGCGCACGTGCGGCGCACCGGGCGCGTACCAGCCGGCCGCCCGGCGCGCGCGCACGATGGCCTCGCGCACGTCGCCCGCCTCGAGGGCGGCGGTGCTCTCCCGCAGCTCGCCCTCGCCCGCCACGATGACGCGGACGCTCGCGGCTCCGAGCCCCGCCGCCAACACCGCCAGGACCGCGAGCGAGCGGGCCGCGAGGCGGCGCACGCGTGCCCGGTCCATCACAGGAAATCGCGCCGCCGGAACACGAGCGACGCGAGCGCCAGCAGCAGGACGGTCCAGCCGACCGACGCGACGAGGGCCATCGCGAGGTAGCTCGCGAGGTTCGCGTCGACCGCCTCGCCGGTGAGGAGCGGCCGCGCCGGGACGTAGACGTGCAGGTTCGGCACGAGCTTCGCCAGGACCTTGCCGGCCTCGGACAGCTCCGGACCGAAGAGCTTCTTCGGCAGGCGCGCGAGGGCGTCGGCGTTGCGACCGATGAGGAACAGGAGCAGCGTGAGCAGGGCGCTCAGGAACGGGGTGGAGAACGACGCGAAGAAGAGCGTCAGGGCCGCGACGATGCTCATCTCGCACGCGGCGAGCGCCGCGCTCGACAGCACCACGCGTCGCTCGACGGGCGCCGCGCTCGACAGCACGATCCCGGCCGCCAGGAGCACGAGCGCGAGCGGGAGCGGGCCGAAGGTGCGGACCCACGCCGAGCGCCAGGCGGCGAGGCCGAAGGCGACGGCCAGGCCGAGCCCCACCCCGGCGACGAGCGCCGGCGACGCGTCGCCGGTCGCGGCGCACAGCATGAGCACGAGGCCGGTGTCGGCGACCACGAAGCAGCCGAGCACGACCATCATCCCGAGGTACTTGCCGACCAGGTACTCGGCGCGGCCGACGGGACGCGCGAGCAAGGGCAGGATGGTCTTCTGCTCGAGCTCGCGGTGCAGCGAGGTGACGCCCACGAGGACGGCGACCGCGATCGCGAAGATCGACAGCACCGCGCCGCCGAGGTCGCTCACGACGCGGGGCGCCTCGCTCAGGGTGTAGGCGCCCACGACGAGCGAGTAGAAGCCGACCGCGAAGGCGACGCCCGCGAGCCCGACGAGGATGCGCGCGCGCACGCTCTCCCGGTAGGTGTTGAGCGCGATGGCGGCCATGCGCCTGAGCATTGGCGCCAAAACTAGCAGGCCGCCGGGCGACTTGGCAGGCTTTTCGCGGGGTCTCGCGGGCCTCGGCGCGTCACGGATCGACCACCCGCACGTCGAGGAACCACGGTCCGCTCTGGCTCGTGTAGCCGTCGACCTGCAGGTAGTAGGTGCCCGCGGCGAGATCGAGGTCGAGGTAGCTCCGGTTCGCGTCGTAGCCCACGGCGCAGGCGTTCGGCACCTCGGTGCCGGGACAGGTCGGTCCCTGGCGCACGTCGATGAGCGTCGCGTAGCCCGAGCCCATCATGTCGAGCACGACGCGCTTCGGCGCCGGCAGCACGAGCTTCAGGAACTGGTCCGGAGCGCCCGAGCCGGCCTGGTCGCAGCCCGCGCTGAAGTCGTCGTGCGCGTTCGCGGTCGTGCCCTGGAAGAAGCCGCCCTCGGCCGGAATCACGAGCGCGTCGCTGCAGTCGTCGGCGAAGGGCACGATGGTCGGGGGCACGGCGGGCCGGACGAGCGCCGTGAGCTGCATGTCCTCGCCGAGCAGGCTCTCGGCGACCGCGCGGTAGCTCCCGGCCGGGAGGTTGCGCCGGGCCGCGCGCACGGGCGAGGAGTTGCCGGTCCCGCAGGCGACGACGTCTGCGAGCCCCGCGCAGGGCGGCTCGAGCAGCGCCACCGCCGCAACGTCCCCCTGGGCGCGCCGCCCGACGAGCAAGACGTCGCTCGGCACCGCGAGCTCGAGCGCGTAGGCGGCGTCCACGGCGCCCGCGATGCAGCCGGTCGCGAGATCGTCCTGGTGGTCGGCGAGCACGACCGCGAGCGTCTGGTTCGGCGGCAGTGCGGGAGCGCCGGCGCAGGTCTCGTCCGCGGGCGGCACCCCCGGCGGGGCGAGCTCGACCGTCACCGAGACGTCCGTGGGGGCGCTCGCCCCGACGGCGACGAAGTAGCTCCCGGGCGGCAGGGCCGTGCGGTGCACGTGGGCACCCGTCGCGAGCTGGCAGCCGATCTCGTCCTCGGGCAGGGCGCAGCCGGGGCCGCGCAGCGACAGCGCCGGCTGGCCGTCGCCGTCGAGCGACACAGCGTAGACGTCGACGTCCGCGCTCGCCGCGAGGTCGAAGGCGTACACGAGCTCGCCCGTCTGCGAGGTGCAGGCCGAGGCGAGATCCTTGGCCACGCCGACGAGGCTCGCCACCACGGGCACGCCGGGCGTGATGGGCAGGGCCGTGCCGCAGGTCTCGTTCGTGGGGGCGGGCACGGGTGGCAGGATCTGGAGCTCGAGCGTGCCCGTCGCTCCGATGTCCGTCCAGACGTACACCGGCAGCGCCACCTCGAGCACGGGATCGCCGACCTGCCGCACGCGCACCTTCGCCAGGTGCCCGCTCGGCAGGGCCGGGAAGCTGCCCGAGCACGCGAGCTCCGCGCCCGGCGCGCACTCGGAGAAGACCGACACGGCGACGTTCGCCGCCCCGCCCACGCGCGCGGTGAGCTCGAGATCCACCGGCGGGCCGGGGGGCAGCACCACGGCCGCGACGATGTCGCGCGCCGCGGGGGTCGCGAGCGCGCAGCTCGCCGCGTAGTCGAGCGACGCCGCGACGCTGGTGAAGGGGTAGCCGCCGCTCGCGGCGAGCACGATGGGGTCGGCGCACACGTCGTGCGCGGGCGCGACGCAGCTCGGGTCGTCGACGGTGCCGTTGCAGTCGTCGTCGATCGCGTTGCCGCAGATCTCGGGTGCGCCGCCGTTCACGCTCGGATCGGCGTCGTTGCAGTCGTGCCCGCCCTGACAGTGCGCGTCGGCGTCGCCGTCGCCGTCGACGTCGCGCGTCGCGAACAGACACAGGGCCTCGGCCTCCACGCAGCTCGCGATGATGCAGGCGTTGCCCTGGGTGCAGGTGACGGGCTCGCCGAGCTGGCAGCCCAGCCCGAGCGCGCAGCGCTCGACGCCGTCGCAGTACCCGCCGTTCTGGCACTGGCTGTCGTCGGGCGCGAAACGGCAGCGGTCGAAGTCGTGGTCGCAGCGATCGAAGGTGCAGGCGACGCCGTCGTCGCACTGGGCGTCGACGCTGCAGGGGCCACCGAGCTCCGGATCGACGGCGCCGCCCGCGCCGGCCGTGCCGCCCGCCGCGGCCGTGCCGCCCCCGAGCCCCGGGTCGAAGAGGTCGAAGGGGAAGGGCGCGCTCGAGTCGCACGCGTCGACGCTCGCGGCGAGGGCGGCGGCGGCGAGGAGCACCACCCCGGGCGCGCGCACGCGCGCAAGGCCGGCCCGCACCCGCAACGCGCGTGGCGCGCGCGGCTCGGTCGAGCGGCACGGGGTCCGCGAACGATGCGCCATGGACGCCTCGCCGGCCGGTTACTGGTCGCAGTCCTGGACGGCGATGACGCCCGTCTGGATGGCGCAGTACTTGTCGGTCCCGACGTCGGCCACGACGGGGCACGCGAAGGTGAGCCACGCGCGGCCCGCGAAGACCTGCTCCTTCGTCCCGGTGAGGAAGAAGTTGCACGGCTGCTCGGGCGTCGAGGAGAACGGCTTCTGAGTCGTCGCGCTCGTCACGGAGAAGAAGCCCGGCGCGGGATTGGCCTGGGTGTTCGCCGCGGAGATGGCCGGAACGTCGATCTGCACCGAGCTCGGATCCTGCCGGATGTAGGCCGAAACGTGGAAGCTGCCGTCGCCCGTGACCGAGCAGGACACGGTCGTGTTGTTCACCGTGTCCTTGAGAAGGCTCACGAGCGCCGCATCCGTGACGGCGCCGACCTGCACCGGGTGCGTCTGGATGTTGCAGGACTTGCCCGCGACGTTGGACGAGCCCTGGAACTGCAGTTCGAACGCCCCGGACGAGGGCGGCGGCACGGCCTCGCTGCACGCTGCGAGGAGGACCGCGGGGGGGACTGCGAGGAGGAAGCGTACGGCGGACGACATGGTGGGCTCTCGGAGGAGCATACGAAGGGGCGCGCGGCAGCGGAAGGAAAAAGGCCCCCATCCGGTGGCAAGGTCAGCCGGCGAGCGCGCGGGCGAGGTCGCTCCAGAGATCCTCGAGGTCCTCGAGGCCGACCGAGAGGCGCACGAGCCCGTCGCCGATGCCGATGGCGCGGCGCTGCTCGGGCGGGATCGAGGCGTGGGTCATGATGGCCGGGTGCTCGGCGAGGCTCTCGACCCCGCCGAGGCTCTCGGCGCAGTGGAAGAGCTCGAGGCGCCCGAGCATGCGCACGGCAGCGTCGAGCCCGCCCCGGAGCTCGCAGGAGATCATCCCCCCCGGCCCGCGCATCTGCTTCTTGCCGATGGCGTGGCCGGGATGGTCGGGCAGGCCCGGGTACATGACGCGCAGGACGGCTGGGTGCTCGTGGAGCCGCTCGGCGATGCGGCTCGCCGACGCCACGTGCTGGCGCACGCGCACCCCGAGCGTCTTCAGCCCGCGCAGGACCATGTAGCAGTCGAAGGGGCTCGGCACGGCGCCGATGGCGTTCTGGAGGAACGCGAGCCGCTCGGCGAGGGCCGGGTCGCTCGTGAGGAGCGCGCCGCCGACGACGTCGGAGTGGCCGTTCAGGTACTTCGTCGTGGAGTGCACGACCACGGTGGCACCGAGCTCGAGCGGCCGCTGCAGGACGGGCGTCGCGAAGGTGTTGTCGACGGCGAGCGGCACCCCGGCGGCGCGCGTCACCTCGGCGACGGCCGCGATGTCGAACAGCTTGAGCAGCGGGTTGGTCGGCGTCTCGAGCCACACGAGCTTGGTCGTCGGCCGGAGCGCGGCGCGCACGCGCCCGGGGTCGGTCATGTCGACGAAGGTCGCGTCGATGCCCATCGGGCGGCCGACCTTGTCGAACAGCCGGAAGGTCCCGCCGTACACGTCGTCGCCGCAAACGAGGTGGTCGCCGGGGCCGAGGGTGTGGAGCAGGGTCGCGCTCGCCGCCAGGCCGCTGCCGAAGGCGAACCCGTGCTTCGCGCCCTCGAGCGCGGCGAGGCAGGTCTCGAGCGCGCGGCGGGTGGGGTTGCCGCTGCGCGAGTACTCGTAGCCCTTGTGCTTGCCGGGCGCCTCCTGCGCGAAGGTCGAGGCGAGGACGATGGGCTGCATCACGGCGCCGCTCATGGGCTCGGGCGGCTGTCCCGCGTGGATCGCGAGGGTGTCGAGGGACCAGGCGTGCTCGGTCATGCGGCCGCACGTACGTTGGCACGCGCGGGGCGGCAAGGGGCGGCGCGCGCGGCCACCCCGCTCAGCGCCGCGTCGCCGCGGCGGGCGAGGCGAGTGCCGCGGCGACGGCAGCCGCGGACGGGCGGTCGCCGGGATCGAAGGCGAGCGCGCGCCGGAGCCCGCCCTCGAGAGCCTCGAGGCCGAGCGCCGCGAGCGCCTGCTCGACCGCCGGCCAGCCGACCCCCTGCTCGGCGAGCTCGGCCAGCTGGGCCGCCGTCTCGCCGGTCGAGACCGGCTCCCGACCGAGCGCCGCAAACGCCAGCGTGGCACCGAGCGCGTACACGTCGCTCGCCTGCCCCGCCGGACCGGAGCCACGGGCGAGCTCGGGCGCGACGTAGGGCAGCGTCCCGCGCTCCGCCTGCGGATCCGGGTCGAAGAGCTCGACCGCGAGGCCGCGCAGGCGTGCCTGGCCCAGATCGACGAACCCGACCGCGGCGGCCGGGGTCACGAGCACGTGGTCCGGCGCGAGGTCGCCGTGGACGAACCCGAGCGGCCCGCCGCCGTCCGCGAGCGCGTGCAGCTCGGCGAGCGCCGTGAAGCTCGCGCGCGCCACCGCGGCGAGCAGGCGGGCGGGGATGGGTGCCCCGTCGCGCTCCTGTGCGGTCTCCGCTTGCGCAGCGAAGCCCTCGACGAGAGCGGCGAGCGACAACCCGGGGACGGCGGTCTCGACGAGGTAAGGACCGTGGTCGTCCTCGCCCGCCGCCCGGAGCGCGGGAAGGGCGCGGTGCGCGACGCGCTCGAGAACGGCGCGCTCCCGCCGGAGCGCCCGGAGCGCCGGGACACTGGCGCCGGGGCGCGGGGCGACGCGCTTGCACACGAACTCGCCCGGAGCCCCCGGCTCCACGACGCGCGCCACGTCGAGCGCCGTGCCCGCGCCGAGGTACGCCACCAGCCGGTAGCCCGACGGTACCGCGAAGCTCACGGCTGCCCTCCGCCGCGGCACTCGGGCGCGCACGCGCCGAAGACCCCGGCACAGACCCCGAAGTGCCCGAAACTACTGGGGTGAGTAACGGGATTTGAACCCGCGACACCTGGAGCCACAATCCAGTGCTCTAACCAGCTGAGCTATACCCACCAGAGCGACTCCGACCGGGGCCGGCGTCACGCGGCGCATCATACTCCGCGATCGGCAGATCTCAACTGCATCGCGCGCGGCCCGTGGCCGTGCCGCCCCATCGTGGGCGGCGCCGGGACGACGGTTGAACGCCGCGCGGGCGCGATGTTACTGTCGGTGCGACTCGGCCCCGCGGCCGCTCCGGCCGCGCCGGCAGCCGACGCGTAGCTCGGCGAGAAGTTCAGACCCTGAAGCCGCCACGGCGGCTCGTGCGGCCCTGCCGCTCATCGCAGAAGGCCCCTCGGGAGGGGCACGTCATGCGCGAACGGATCATCGCGGTCTTCGCCGTCGTCGTCCTCGTGGTCGTGGTCCTCTCGTTCGTCATCATGCGGGCGAGCCTCGGCGACCTCGCCAACAAGAACGAGGCGCCGCGCGCGGCGACGGCGGCCGTGGCGCTCTTGCAGGTCGACGCGTTGCGGACCGAGCGGTGGCTCGCGCACCAGGCAGCCACGAGCCGCGAGCTCGCGACGCTGTTCGAGGTGCCGGACGGGCAGGCCCGCGGCGAGGGTGCCACCAAGGTCGCCGACGGCCTCCACGAGGTGGCCCGCGCGGCGCTGCCCATCGCCCCCGAGCGCGTCGTGCTGGTCGACATCAAGGGCGTCGTCGTGGGCCGCAACGGCAGCAAGCTCCTGCGCGGCGAGATGCTGGGCGAGCGCCACCCCGAGATGCTCGAGACCCTGAAGGCCGGCGCCACGGCGAGCGACGTCTGGCTCGACTCGACGCGCGGCGAGCAGCTGCTCGTCTCGTACGCGCCGTTCCGCGGCCGCGACGGTGAGGTCATCGGCGGGCTCATCATCGGCACGCAGTTCAACGACGAGCGCCTCGGCGCCACGAGCCAGGGCACGAGCGGCAGCTCGCTCGTCGCCGTCGTGGTGTCGGCCGACCACGCCGACCTCGTGGCGAAGGCGCTCGTCGGCAAGGCCGCCGAGGACAACCCGAAGGGGCTGCTCGACGGGCTCGTGAGCCCGGCGGCGCTCGACGCGAGCCGGCAGGCCATGGCGAGCGGTCAGGTCGTGGACGTGTCGGGCGTGCCGAGCGATCTCGTCGCGGCCGCCCGCCGGCTCACGGGCTACGGCGACGACAAGCGCGCGGTGATCGTCGCGGTCGCATCGGCGCGCATCGGCGGCGCCGTCGGCGCGATGCTGCTGCCGCTGCTCGGGGTGGTCGCCCTCGGCCTGCTGCTCGTCGCGGTTGCCGGCTTCCTGCTCGACGCCTACATCTCGCGCCCGGTCGGCGACCTCGAGGAGGGGTTGCTCGCGATCATCAACGGCCAGACGGAGCTCCGCTTCGAGCTCGAGCACGCCGTGTTGGGTGGCCTCGTCTTCCGGCTGAACTCCCTCCTGAACCAGCTGCTCGGCGTGACCGAGGACACGACGGACGACGAGGGGCGGCCCTCCTACGCGCCACGACCGGCGGACTTCAACGCGGCGCTCAACGTCGACGAGCGCATGGCGTCGGCCGACGTGGGCGACGTCGCGGACGCGGTGAAGCTGCGCGACGAGGACCGCGACGCCTACTACAAGCGCATCTACGCCGAGTACATCACGGCGAAGCGCTCCTTCGGCGACCCGGTCGACCACATCACCGAGAGCGCGTTCACGGCGCGCATCGCGGAGAGCGAGCGGCAGCTGAGCCAGAAGCACGCCCGGCCGTTCCGCTACCGCATCGACGTGCAGGACAAGGAAGTCGTGCTCATCGCCGTGCCGCTCGGCTGAGCTCGCGTCCGCAAGGTGCGCGGCATTTGCGCGTCCGGGTCGGCGGCACTACGCACAACGGTGTCGATGCCCGCGCACCCGAAGCCACGCGTCCCCTCGGCACGGCCGTGCCGGCGGCACTCCCGGACGGCCCGGGCGGCCCGGGGAGCGCTCTGCGCCTGGCTCGCGGGCACTTCGGGCGGCGCGCTCGGCGGCTGCGCGAGCGCCCACGACCACGAGCGCGGCAACCACGCCTCCGGCAGCGCCGAGGTCGCGGGGGCGACCGCGACCGAGGCCACCACAGCGAGCGGCGACGGCGGGGCACCGCCGGAGGCAGGCCCTGCGACGACGGCGGCCCCGGCGCCTGCCGCGCCGACCGACTGGCGGCAGCCGCTGCGCGTCGGCGACTTCGAGCGCGCCGACGAGCTGTGGCGCGCCCTTCCCGACGCCGAGCGCGGCCGTCCCGAGATGCGCCTCGCGGGCGGCGCCATCGCGCTCGGACGCGGGCGCCACGCCGAGGCGGTGAGTCTGCTCCAGGGCCTCGAGAGCGAGCTGCCTCTGCTCGCCGCAGAGGTGACGCGCTGGTACGCCGAGGCCGCCGCCGTGGCGGGCCCCTTCGACGCGGCGGTGGCCTACCTCGCGAGGTCGCCGCTCGCCCGGGACCTCGTGCTCGCGGCGCGGGCGGCGATGCGCGGCGGCGATGCCCGCCAGGCCAAGGCGCTCGTCGACCGCGCCGTCGAGCGCGCCGAGCGCAACCGGCGCGAGGAGGACGAGGCCGTGGCGCGCGTGGCCCGGGCCGAGCTCGCCGAAGAACGCGGCGACAAGGCGCTCGCGCTCGCCGAGTGGCGCTGGCTCGCGCGCGAGCGCCCTTCCGACCCCCGCGCCCGCGACGCGCTCGACGCCCTGGCGCGGCTCGGCGGGCAGCTCGCGCTCGACGACGAGCTCGCGTGCATCGCCGAGTCGTCCACGCCGCAGAATCGCGCCGACACCGAGCGACGCATCGACGCCCTCGCGGCGCGCCCGGGCGCCTCCAAAGGACTCGTGGCGCTCCACCGAGCGCGCGCGCTGCACAAGGCCCGCGACTACCTCGCCGCCCGCGCCGCCTGGGACGCGGCCCAGCCGCTCGCGGGGGCCTACGCGCCCGAGGCGCGCTACCAGGCCGCCGTGGCGGCCCTGCGCGGCGGCGACGACGAGGACGCGCTCGTGCGCCTGCGCGCGGTCGCCGACGCGGGCGGTGACTACGCGGAGCGTGCGGCGGACCGCGTCGGCGAGCTGCTCCTGCGCATGGGTCGCTACGCGGAGGCCGCCGACGCCTTCCGCCTGCGCATGTCGCGCTTCGGCCGCGGCAAGGGCCGCGACGACGCGCGCCACGGCCGGGCGCTCGCGCTCCTGTCGTCGGGTAAGCCGGACGAGGCGCGCGCGCTCTTCGCGGCGATGCGCCGGGACATGGACCGGCTGAGCGGGGGCTCGCGCCTCGAGCAGGCCGCGCTGCTCGAGCTCGAGGGCGTCGCCGCGCTCCGCGCCGGACACGAGCAGGAGGCGCGCGCGATCTGGGAGCGCGTGAGCCGCGAGGAGCTGCTCACCTACCCGGCGCTCGTCGCCCGCGCCCGGCTCGAGCGCCTCGGGCAGCCCGTGGCGCCCGCGGTCGCGCCGCTTGCATACGCGCACACGCCCAGGGTGGTGGCGCTGCCACCTGCGGTCGAGAAGCTGTGGGCGCTCGGCCTCGACGCCGCGGCCGAGAGCCGCCTCGCGCAGAGCGAGGAGGAGGCCGCCGCCGCCTACCCGGGGCGCGAGAGCGAGGCCCTGTGCGCGATGTACGAGAAGCTCGCGGGGGCACGCCGGCGCCACCAGGTCGGCAGCCGCGCCGTGCCGCTCGAAGTGCTCATGCGCCCCCCCTCCCCCGCCGATCGCTGGGCCTGGAGCTGCGTCTACCCGGTGCCCTACGGCGAGCTCGTCGCGGGCGAGCAGACGCGCCAGGCTCTGCCGCTCGGCCTCGTGCCGGCGGTGATGCGCCAGGAGAGCGCGTTCCGCGCGAACGCCGTCTCGAGCGCGGGCGCCATCGGCCTCATGCAGCTCATGCCCTACACCGCGGCCCGGGTCGCGGCGGAGGCGGGGGTCGCGAGCGAGGGGCTCGACCTCGGGCGACCCGAGCTCAACGTGCGACTCGGCGCCTTCTACGTGGGCAAGCTCTTGCGCACCTTCCGCGGCAGCGTGCCGCTCGCCGTCGCCGCCTACAACGCCGGTCCCCAGGCGGTCTGGCACTGGGTGCGCGCCGGCAGCGACCGCGAGCTCGACCTGTGGGTCGCGCGCATCCCCTACGACGAGACGCGCGCCTACACCGCGCGCGTCCTCGGCAACCTCGCCCGCTATCAGTTCCTGGCGGGCGGCGAGGCGGCGGTGACGAAGCTGCCGCTCGAGCTCCCCGACGGGGTCGACCCCGGCCCCGACGCCTATTGAGGACGCGATGGGCGCCTGGGTGCTGGCGACTAGCCCACCGCGGATGCGACGCGGCGCCAGCGCCACGGCAGACGGCTGACATGGAGCTCGCGCGCACGATCGCCATGACGGCGGCCTGGATCCTGCTGCCGCTCGCGGCGCAGCTGTGGGATCGGCGCCACCTCGACGCGGCCGCCCGCGACCGCGCGTGGAACGCGGCGTCGTGGGGCGCGGCGCTGTACGCCTTCGGACCGGCCTCGATGCTGGGGTGGTTCTTCGTCACCCGCCGCGGCCTCGGGCGCGTTCTCGGCGTTCCGGCCACGGCCGCGCTCGTGCTCGCGCTCTTCGGGCTCGACGCCCTGCTCGAAGCGCTCGCCGCAGGCTCGTAGCGTCCAGCCGGGCAGCCTCCTCGCACTACGCACGGACGGTGCCACGAGCATGCGGCGTGCAGCGCTGCGGAATCACAGGCGAGAGCTTCAACGCACGGCTCCGGCGTGCCCGGCACGTGGCGGCACGCCGCCCGACGCGGCGGGCGGCTCGGGGCGCGCCATGGCGGGCTCGACGGCCGCGCTCGCGCCGCTCACTGCGACACGAGGCAGCCTGCCACGGACAGCTTGAAGCTCGCCGGTGAGACCGTGCACTCGATCGGGCACACGGCGCCGTCGCCGAGCGAGGGACAGCTCACGTCGAGCTCGACGTCGAGCAAGGGAGCGTCGCCGGAATCGGGGATGGTGATGGCCGACAGGTTCGAGACGACGCCGATGGTGCACGGGTGCTCGGGGATGGATCCGACGACACCCGCGGCGTCCGCCTGGTTCGCATCGGTCGTCACGGTGACGTTGGTCGTGCCGGCGGCGTTCGTCGTGTAGCTCCCGGCACCGGTGAAGCCGGCAATCTCGACGAGAATGCCCCGGTCCGTCGTCCCCGTCTGGAACTCGACCTGGAACGCCTGCGTCGTGTCCCAGTAGTTGCAGAGGTAGAGCGTCGAGGCCGCCACGGAGCTCGTCACGGTCTGCGGATTGGGACACGCCGCGCCCTCTTCGGTGCACGCGAGCGACAGCGTCGCACCGTGGGTCGTCACGGTGGAGCTCGGTGTGGTGGTGGTCGTCGTCGTGCCGCCGTCGCTCTCCGAGCAGGCAGCGGCGACGGCCGCGAGCGCCAGAGTCATCGCGATGAAGTGGCGGGTCAGCATCACACACCTCCCTACTAAGGACGACGTCGGACCTCTGCGGGCGACGTCGCGTGGGCGTGCATCGATCGTGCCCGCTCACCTCGAGCGGCGCGGAACCGCGCGTGCGCGACCGGATCTCCACGGGTTCCCGCTCCGGCCGCTGCGGCCGGGAGCACGGGCGCGACACCGTCGGGGGACACCGCGCGGCACGACGTGCGCGCGCGGGCAAATGCTGCGCGGCGCGCCGCCGCGACGTCGGCTCACCCCGGCGTGCACACGCCGTCCTCGGCCTTGCACGCCCGGTCGACCTTGCAGGCCTCCGACTGCTGGCAGTCGTCGTCGCCCTTGGCACGGCACACGGCGACGCCGCTCGCGCGCACGAGATGGCAGGCGCCCTTGTGCTTGCAGTCGGGCGCCTTCTGACAGGCCTCTTCGTTCTCGGCCTCGCAATAGCCCGTCTTGCCGACGCGGCACATGCCGCCCTCGGTGCAGATCTTGGCGCCCTGGCAGTCGTGCGCCGTCGCCACGCACTGGTAGGCGTTGAGCGCGGGATCGGCCTTGCAGCGCCCCTCCGCGGCGCAGCTCTTCGAGGCGCGGCAGTCCTCGTCCGACCCGACGACGCAGGCGTCGTTCTTGAACGCGCAGGCGCCGAAGACGGCGCAGAGGTGCGACTGCCGACAGTGCGCCTCGGTCGCCGGGGCGCAGGTCGCGCGCGTGTCCCCCGCGAGCGCGCCGGGCTTCTCGGCGCAGGCGCCGATCTGCCGGCAGGCCGGCTTGTCGGCGCAGCGCGCGCCGCTGCCGCTCGCGCCGGCCGAGCCGACGCCGCCCGAGCCGGAGCCGCACGCCGAGACGGCGAGCGCGACGAGAAGCGACGAGCCGAACATGCGCCTCATGGGACCTCCGACGAACGAGAGCAGGCGAGCGGCGCCGCGCTACCCCCACGCAGCGCGACACGCCGCAGGGGCCGCGTCGCAGAACTCGCGCTGGATGCGGCCGAGCAGCTCTCCCACCGCGACGATCTCCGGTCCGCGCTCGGCGAGCAGGCGCTCGACCACCGGCGCGACGGCTGCCGCGGCCGCGGCCACCCGCTCGGCGGCGCCGAAGTCCGGCTCCGTCGCGACGCGCAGCCGCTCCCGCGCCGGATCCACGAACACGGGCCCCACCTGCACGAGCGACTTCGAGAGCGCGCCCAGCACCTCGCGCACGTGCTCCTCGACCGCCGCGCGCCGGTCGGCCGCGAGCCGGCGGTGCGCGGCGTCGATGCCCTCCGCGCGGGCCACGCGCACGCCGTCCACCCGCGCCTGGGCGTGCTGGCGCTCGACCTCGATCTGACGGCCGCGCGCGATGGTGCGCAGGGCATCCTCTTTCTTCCGCTGCTGCTCGGCCCGCACGCGCTCGAGCTCGGCCGCGACGCCGAGCTCCTTGTGCTCGAGCGCGACGGCGATCTCCTCGACCTCGGACGGAGGCACGGGTCGCGCCGGGCGCTTGCTGCCGAGCTTCTCGGCGAGCGCGCGCAGCTCCCGGTCGACCTCGACGCGGCGCGTGCGCACGTCGGCGAGGCTGCGCTCGGTGATCGCCTGCTCGGCCTGGGCGGTCCCGACGCGCACCTCGGCGGCGGTGAGCTCCATGCGGCGCTGCGCCACCGACTGACCGAGCGCCGTGTGCGCGAGCCGCTCGGCCTCGAGGTTCGACTGGGCGGCCGCGACCTTGCCGCGCCACTCGTCCTTGCCGAAAAGCAGCGGCTCCTTCTTCTGCAGCTCCGCGAGCTCGGCCTCGAGTGCCGCGATGGCGACCGCCTTCTCCTCGGCCTCCTTCGTGTCGGCCTCGAGCTCGGTCTTGAGGTCGGCGACCTCGGTCGTGGCCTTCGACGCCAATGCGACGCGCGGGGCGAGCTCGCGCTCGAGCTCGTTCGCCTTGCGCTGCAGCGTCGCCTGCACCTCCGTCGCGCGCGCCCAGTCGAGCAGCGCGCGCGCCAGCTCGATGTCGGCGCGGTGCTCGTCGCGCCGAGCCAGGATGGCGGCCGCCTGCGCCTCGAGCTTGCCGAGCTCCGAGGCGATCGCGGCCTTGGTCTGCTCGAGGCCCTGCGCCTCGAGTGCCAGCGACGCCAGCGTCTTCTCCGCCTTGTCGAGATCCTCGGAGCCGGCCTCGGGCAACGCGACGAGCTCGGGCGGAAGCTCGGGCACGAGCGGCAGATCCTCGGGGAAGTCCTGCGGCACGGGCGCGTCCACGAAGGCCCACACCGCAGCGATGGCGTTCTTCAGGAACGGCAGGCAGGTCTGGTAGACCTGCTGCAGCCGCGCCCGCAGCCGCCGGTACTCCTCGCCGGCCGTCGCCGCGTCCGCCAGCGTCGGAATGGGCACCGCGTGCAGGGCGTCCTGCGTCTGCTTCGCCCGCAAGAGCACCGCCTCGATCATCGGCTCGAGCCGCGCGGCCCGGTCGCTGCGGTCGGCCGCGGCGCGCGCCTTCTCGGCCGCCGCGAGCGCCTCGGACGTCGCGCGCGCCCGTGCGCCGAGCGGCTCGAGCCCACGCAGCGCCTCGTCGTTCTCGACGATGGCCCCGCGCGCCGTGGCGACGAGCGCCGTCGCCGCTGCGAGGTTGGCGTCGCGCTCCCCCTGGAACGAGAAGCGCCCGACGACCTCGTAGATGTCGCACAGCCCGTCGAGCTCGTCCGGATCCTCCGGGCGCCACAGGGCCGCGAGCTCGGCGGGCAGGGTGCGCGGCGGGTCGGTGAGCGTGGCGAGCGCCGGCAGCCCGACCGGCGCGAGGTCGGCCGCGAACGGGCCGAGCTCCTCGCGCACGGCCGTCTCGATCGCGCACAGGCTCTGCCACACCCGCTCGAGCTGCGACAGAATCGCGAGGTAGAACCGGACGTAGCTCTTGAGCGGTGCGAGGTCGTAGGACACGGCGCAGATCCTCCGGGACTCGGCTAGCTCCGCGCGGGGGTCGTGGCCGGCGGCGACGGGGGCGCCGGCAGCGCGGCCGCGGCGCTCGCACCGAACAGCTCCTCGAGCGCTTCGATGTCGGCGCGCGCCCGCGCCTTCTCGGCCTCGAGCGCGGCGAAGCGGTGGGGCCAGACCCGGGTGCACTCCGAGCGCACCCAGCGGCGCAGCGACTGCTCGCCCTCGCGGTCGATCCACGAGTCGTGCACCGTGCGCACCGCCTCCTCGTGGTACTTCTGCAGGCCACGCGGGTGCTTGGCGAGCGCCTCGAGGAAGTTGCAGATGCGCTCCACGTCCTCGCGCACGCGCAGGAGCATGCGCGTCCAGTCGCGCGGCGGCCCGGCCGGGATGGGCTCGCGCGCGGGCGCGGACTTGTCTCCGGGCGCCGTCTTCTGCGCCGCCGCGCCGCCGGCCGGAGCAGCCTTGTCCGCGCGCTGCGCCTGCGTCGAGGGGAAGCCGCCGATCCCCTTCGGGTCGCTCGCCCCGAGACCGAGCTTCGAGCGCATGGCGCCGAGCATGCCGCTCGCCTGCGCCTTGTCCTTGTCGTCTCGCTCGCGGTCGGCCTTGTCGGGCTTGTCGCCCTTGTCGCCGTCCCCGCCCGCATCGGGCTCGGCACCCTCGCTCCCCTCGCTCCCCGGACGCGCCATGCCGAAGAACTGCTCGAGGCCGGCCATCTCGCGCTCGCGCATGTCGCGGTCGCCGGGGTCGGTCGCGTCGAGGATGTCGACGATCTGGCGGGCGAAGTAGCGCGACAGCACCTCGAAGGCGACGTCGGCCTTGGCCATCTCGTTGTTCTGGTAGCGCACCACGCTCTCGGAGACCTGGCCCGCGCGCCCGAGCGCGTCGATGCGCTCGACCAGGGATTTCCCCGGTCCGAGCAGCATCTCGAGCCGCCCGCCGTCGTAGCTCGACTCCACGAACATCTCGTAGAGCATGCGCTCGACGCTCTCGCGCGCGGTGTTGCGGAAGTCCTCGCCGAGCCCCGCGATCTTCGCCGCGACGCGCTCGCGCATCTGCTTGCGCATCTCGATCTCGACCGCGGTCTCGTTCATGAGGCCGGGGCTCGGCATCTGGCGGCGCTTGGCCTCGGCCTCGGCCGGGGTGAGGCGCGCGAGCAGGTCCTCGCGGATCTGGCTGATGCGCTCGTCGGCCCGGGCGGCCCGCGCGATGCGCGCCGGCTCGCTCACCTCGTGGTCCATGAAGGACGACAGGCGCGTGCGGATCTCGGGCAGGAGGCCCACCGGGTCCTCGCCGGCGCGGATGTGCTCGAACAGCACGTCGAACTGTTGCTCGCCGCGGCGCTCGAACTCGCGGTCGCCGAGCGCGTCCTTCACCGTCACGAGCACGCCGCGCAGCTGCGCCTCGAGCTCGGTGAACTCGCTGCGCGCCGCCAGCATCACCTTCTGGTCGAGCGCCTCGACGTCGTTGTTGAGGTAGCGCTCGACCGCGGCCTGCAGCTTCTCGAGGCCGTGCACGGGCGTCGTCGAGCCGAAGTAGTCCATGAGCTGCTTGGCGACCGGGTGCTTGAGATCCGGCCCGTCGTGAACCCAGGGCTTCGCGTACGGGAACACGCGGTCCACGCCCTGCGCCGAGAAGTTGCGCGTGGCGAGCTGCCAGTGCCAGTTGCCGTTCTCGTCCGGGTGGTCGAACAGATCGATCTTCGTCAGGACGACGAACATCCGATCCTTCAGGCTGATGCTGCGGTCGGCGCTCTGCGCGGTGCGCAGGAGCTCGATCTCGTTGCGCACCAGCGAGGGGCGCGTCACGTCCTTCACGAAGATGGTGATGTCGACCTCGTTCGTCAGCGCCTCCTCCGTGTCGCGCCGCGCCTTGTCGCTGGGCGCGTCGATGCCCGGCAGATCGACGAGCACGACGCCCGGCATCGCGCCCGCGACCGGGATGTTCACGGTCACGATCTTGACCGCGCGCACGCCGCCGTAGGGGCGGTTGCCGTGCTTCGTGTCCTTGAGCGCGATGTACGGGCGGATGAGCTCCGCGAGCTCGTCGAGGCTCGTCGCGTGGATGGCGAGCGGCGCCTTGCCGAGGTTCGACTTGATCTGTGCGAGGGTCGCGGCGATCTCCTGCAGCTCGAGGAGCGCCGACTGCTCCTTGCGCCCGGAGCGGTCCGGGTCGTCGACGTCGTAGCCCTCGCGCGCGCGGAAGGCTGCCTTCATGCGGATGATCGCGGTGTCGTCGAGCCCCTCCCACTGCTCGACGCTGCCCGGCTCGAGCGCGTCGAAGTAGCTCGCGATGCGCTGCTTGAACTCCTCGGGCCCGTAGAAGGTGACGGTGGCCTCGAAGCGCCCGGCCTCGGCCGGCTCGACGACCGTGGTGCTCCAGGTGCAGCGCTCGGCCTCGCTCGGCAGGAGCTTCTCGCTCCGCAGCCAGGCCGACAGGAACGCGCTCTTGCCCTGCTTCTCGAGCCCGACCACGCCGATCTTCACGACGCCCTTGGCCATGCGCTTCTCGCGGTCGAGGCAGCGGGCGCGCAGATCCTCGATCTTGCGCTTGATCTGCGCGAGCGAGCGAGCGCTGTCGCTCTCGGGCGGGAAGTAGGCGATGAAGCGGTCGGCGAGCTGCCGGTAGCGCATCACCTTGTCGGCGACGAGCTTGAGCTCGCGGGCGTTCGCTTTGCGTCCTTCGGGGCTCCACATGTTGGCGTTCGTTCTCTTCTCGAGGGTGGTCAGCGCAAGAGCTTCGAGAGGGTGAGGCGCGCGACGAGCGGCGGCTCCGCGGCGCCCGGCTCGGCAGGTCCCCCCGCGAGCCGAGGCCCGGTGCTGCGGTCGAGACACAGCACGACCTCGTCGGGCGACACGACGGCGACGTACAGGCGCCCGACCTCACCGGGTGGCAGGCCGGTCGGCACGAGGAAGACGCGCGGGTCGTTCGACGTCATCTTGCCCGGCACGTACTCGCGCGCGAGCCGCAGCGGCATCTTCGTGTCCCAGCGACCGAAGTCGAACAGATGCGGGCCGGGCTCGCCCTCCGGGCCGCTCGGCGCGCCCATGGGCACGATCGCGGTGAACTTCGGTGGGAAGCCGCGCAGATCGCCGAGGAAGTAGCCGAAGCCCTGGGTCGCGCGCACCAGGTGCACCTCGTGGTTGGCGAGCTTCAGCGCCCCGAGCGCGACCGCCGTCTTCGGCGTGACGCCCACCATGGTCACGCCGCGCTCCAGGTGCGGTGCCGTCTCGTAGAGCACGACGCCGCGGAGCGGGACCTTGCCGTCGGGCCGCCAGGGCTCGAAGGGCTGGTCGCCGGCGGCCTCGCCCTCGCCGCGACGCGCGAGCCCGAGCTCGGCCGCCACGGCCTCGGCCACGAACGCGCTGCGCGACGAGTTGCCGGCGAGCAGCACGACCACGCCGCGCTCCGCGAGCGACGCGCCGGGCGCCGACTCCGGCGTCTCGCCGGGCCAGCGCGCGCTCGCCAGGGTGCTCGCGAGCAGCTTCGTCCCCTCCCCGATGCGCGCCACGAGGTGGGCGCGCAGGGCCTCGGTGACGGGCGCGAGGTCGCGGCCGAGCGACTCGACGACCGTCTCGGTGCCGTCGAGCCGCGCGAGCCGGAGGCCCGGTGCCGGCCGCGCCGCCTCGTGCCGGCCGAACTTCACGCGCTCGAGGCCGAGCGCGCGCTCGATGCGCAGCCAGTTCTGCCGCGCCGCGAGCCCGCGCTTGTAGAGCTCGGGTCGGCGGGCCAGGTGATTCACCGGCACGCTCGCCGGCCGCATCATCGGCACCTCGCGGCTCTCCATCTCGGGCAGGATGCTCGGGTGCTGGTGCACGAGCCAGGCGAGCTCGTGGGTCAGGATCTCGCCGCCGAGATCGGGCTGGCCGTTCACCTGCACGGTCTCGATCACGGTCGACGAGCCGTGCTCGGCCTGCTCCGCCTCCGTCGCCGGGCGGAAGGTGCCGCACGCGAGGTCGAGCGTGCCACCGCCGAGGTCGAACACCACGAAGCGCAGCTCGCCGTGCTTCTCGAGCAGCGGCGCGAGGTCGGGGTGGGCGCAGAGCTCGGGGCACACCTCGACCGCGAAGGCCTCGGCCTCCGAGGCGACGACCTCGACCACGAGCTCGCTCGCCGGCACGTCCTCGGGCAGACTGAGGAGCAGCCCCTGGTGCAGCTCTTCCTCGATGAGCTTCTGGATCTTGGCGTCGCCCTTCGACGGATGGGTGAGCACGTAGCGGAGGTAGATGTCCTGCCCCGGCCGGTTGATGGCGCGCCCGAGGAGATAGGCGTAGGCGCGCAGCAGCGCGCGCACCCGCGCCTCGTCGAGCAAGAAGTCCTTCTGCTTCTCGCGGTCGCGGAGCTGGGGGGACTCGTCGAGACCGAGCACGCGTTCGGGCAGGGTCTTCAGCTGGCCCACGGCGGCGTTCGGCGCGTCGGCCATCTTGGCGACGGCCGCGTGGCTCCCTCGCAGCACGCGCACCAGGTAGGGGAAGCGGCCCGGTGCCGCCATCTGCTCCCAGAGCCGCTCGTGATCGTCGACCAGCAGCACGGTCGGGTTCTCCGCCGAGCGCAGCGTCTCGTCCTTGGCCCCCTCGTCGCGCGGTCGGCCGAGCTGCAAGAGCGAGCGGTAGCCGCGCTGCACCAGGGCGGCGACGGTGGCGCTCGTGCCGAAGTCGATGCCGACCGCCGAGAGGCGCTGGAAGGTCTTGAGCAGCGGGCGCGGGTCGCGCAGCCGCACGGGCAGCGGCGCGCGCCACACGAGTTCGGCGCGATGCGCGCGCGCGCCCGCGCCGCCGGCGGTCCCGAAGGAGAGGGCGTGGCTCCCGACCGGGCCCAGCACCACGTTCCGGCCCTCCTCGGGGATCGCCCCGAGTTCGGCGTGACCCGTGTCGAGGACGAGCTCGGTGCGCGTCGTCGCGCCCTCGCCGAAGCGCTGGCTCACGTCCTCGACGAGCGGGCCCGAGCCCGGGGCGCGCTCGCCTCCCCCGAGGTCGCGCACGAAGGCGTGGCCGAGGCGCTCGAGCTTCGTCTCGAGGGCGTGCCCCGGACCCTCGACGCCCGACCACGTCAGGACGAGCCGCAGCAGCGCCTTGCCGCTGCCGCGCCAGAAGCCCTCTTCCGGGCTCTGGAGGTCGAAGGAGCGGCGCTCGGCGCCAGCGTAGAGCTCGGCGTCGGTCACGTCGCTGAGCTCGAGCGCGACGACGCCGGGACCGGGGGCCGCGATCGGCACGAGCGTGAGGTCGACGAGGTCGAGCCGGCGCGGCGGGGCGGCCGGAGCCGCCGGATTCGCCACGAGGACGGCGAGGGCGAGCTTCTCCCCGACCGAGGCCCAGAGGGCCGTGAGCGGTGCGCGGAGCTCGACCGAGAACGCGCGCGTGCCGGCGGCGTCGGGCTCGCCGTCGAGCGCGGCAGCGCGTGCCGTGCCCTCCGCCCTGCCCCCGACCTCGAGCGCGAGCTCGAGCGGCTCGCGCGTGCGGCCCGCGAGCGTGAGGGCGAGGGTGCCGCCCGCGAGCCAGCCCTCGAAGGCGGGCAGCACCACGGCCGTCGCGGCCGTCACGGTACCGAGCGGCATGACGGCGAGCGTCGTGGCTCCTGCCCCTGCGCGCTCGATGCAGAGGCCCATGTCGTCGATGCGGAGGCGCGCCGTCATCGCGGCGGAGCCTAACACGCGCGGGGCGCGCGGGAAGCGGGCCTCGTAGCGGTCGCTCGGCTCACGCCCCGGTGCGGACGCTCGCGAGCCACCCGAGCGCCTCGTCCACGTAGCGGGCGAAGTCGTGGGGCAGCTGGTGGTAGATGGGCCCGAGGCCGAGGAAGCGAGCCGGGATGCCGCTCGCCGCGAGGCGGGCGGTCGCGCCGACCATGCTGCCGTGCGCCGAGTCGAGCTCGCCGGAGGCGAGGACGACGGCCTCGATGCCCGCGGCGCGCAGCGCGGCGGGATCGAGGCGCACGGCCGCGCCGACGAGCAGGAGCTTCGGCCAGCGCCCCGGCTGCGCGAGCGCGATGTCGCGCGCGGCAAACGCCCCGCGCGAGAACCCCACGAGCACGTCCTCGCCCGAGCCGAGGCGTCCGTAGGTGCCGCGAAGCTCGGCGACCGCCGCGTCGAGGTAGGCGGCCTCCGCCACCGGATCGCCATGCCAGTCGGGCTCGCCGTGCTCGCAGGTGCTCGGGCCGTCGGGACACACGAGCCAGCCGCGCGCCGCCGAGCTCGCGCGCCAGCGCTCGCACACCGGCAGCGCCTCGCCGCACGCGCCCGGCAGCATGACGACGAGCGGGCGGTCCGGACCGGCGGTCTCGGGCGCGAAGAGCTCGAAGCGACGCTCCGGCGCGCGCGCCTCGCCCGCGAGGGACCAGCCCGTGCCGAGCACGGCCACGTGCGCGCTCGCCCCGAGCGGCGCGAAGGACTGGCGCGGCAGCGTGACGCGGGGAGCGGCGTCGCGCGCGCCGGACAGGCGGCGCGACGCGTCGGCGCCGGCGGGGTCGGTCTCGGCCGAGGCCCGGCCCGAGGCGGGTCCGAGCGCGAGGACGACGGGCAAGAGCACGAGCGCGAGCGTCACGAGGGAACGAAGCGGGGCGCGCGCGCACCGGTGCGGGCGCACGCGCGAGGCGGACGGCGACATGGCGATTCCTCCG
>JACRDA010000093.1 GCA_016212965.1 Myxococcales bacterium | reverse complement strand
TCGTCGCGTGCGTCGCGGGCCACGACCTACTGAATGCATGACCAGCTCGCACAAGGAAAGCACCTTCAACAACCGCCGTTACGAATGGAACGACAAAGTGCGATATGGAGCTGATGGACCTACATCCCCGTGAACGGATACTCGTCGCGCCAAGAAGGGCGTGTTCATTACAACGTCGACATTCACCAAGGAGGCGCTCGGGTTCGGCGCCCAGGTATCGGACAGCGTGGTGCTGATCGATGGTGCCCGGCTCACCGAGCTCATGATCGACCACGGGGTCGCGGTGTCCCACTACAGGGTCATCAACCTCCCTCGCGTCGACGGCGACTACTTCGATGCCGATTGACATTCCACTTGAGCGCGCTGCCCAACTAGCCATTCAACCGACGGCCCTGCCCAACCAGCGCGCTCATGCAGCATCCGGCAACCGGAACTCGATGCCCTAACCGCTCATGCCCGATTCAACCCTGGAGCGACCTGTGATGTTGTGCATCATGAATCGACGTCTCTGCGCAGTAGTCGCCACTCTCGGCCTCCTCCTCGCTGTCGTCGCTGTCGGCGGCTGCAGCCGCCCTGCCGAATGGCCCACGGCGGAGCCCCGAACGATACCGCTTGACCGTCCAGCGGCGCTTATGTTCGAGGGCGCCCTTCGGACTTTTCAGATGTCCGGTTACAAGTCGCTCGTTGCCGACCCCGACCGCCTGTACATCCAAGTACAATCACTCGTGGACGGTGACGCCGTGCAGACCGCCGAGTGGGGGGTTGGCTGGAAGATCACGACGCGAATCTCTCAGCTGAACCTGCAATTCCAGAGCGATAATTCGTTGATTGTGACCGTTACTGGCTTCCATGTTCGGGCTGGGAAGCTGGATCCGCGTGTGGCTGACGAGGTCAACCAGGTAATTGCCGCAATGCGAAGCAACGCACCCACCGCCTTGCCTCGGACAACGTCCTCGCCGTCGCAGCCCGCGACGGAACCTTCTTCCCAGCCGCAACCGGCGCCAAATTAGCCGCTCGAGCCCGCCCCCTCCTCCGCTCGCCGCGCGCGCCCGCCTAGACCTTGGCGCCCTTGGCGCCTTGGCGGTTGATCTCCGGCACCCCTCGCTCCCCGCAGCGCTGTCCCCAGGTCCGCCTTCTTCCCCTCTGTCCTTCTGTCCTTCTGTTCTTCCTGTGAATCCTCTTCTCTTCTCGCTCGATCGCCTCTAGCCCCCAGCTTCGGCCTCCTCCTCCGCCCGCCGCGCGCGGCGCGCGTCCCGGAGGAGCGCGACGAGGATCGCGCTGAGGCCCGCGAAGAGGATGATCCCCGCCCAGTAGAAGTGCTGGTGGATCGGCAGATCGATCGTCGTCGGGTACTGCGCGATGCACATCGCGCACAGGATCGCCCACACGACGAAGCGCAGGCGCGCGCTCGGGCTCGCGGTCGCGCCCGGGCTCGCGGTCGCGCTCGGGCTCGCGCCTCGGCCCGCCGGATCCGGCGCGTCGCCGTGCACCAGGAGCGCCCACAAGAAGACGCCGTGGCTGTAGTAGTTGGCCGGGTAGAAGACGACCGGGATGAGCACGAGGCCGAGGACGGCCGCCGCGACCGGCCGCTTGCCGCGGAGCGCGACGACCGCCGCGACGAGGTAGGCGAGGAGCGCGACGAGATAGGCGCCGAGGCGCCCGACGAGCATCAGCGTCCTCGGGCCACCGTGGCGGATGGCGGCCCAGGCCTCGCCGGGGTCGAGCGCGAACAGACTGCGGAGGCCGAGGTGGTTGACGTGCATGCCGCCCTCGAGGAGCAGCACCTTGTGGAACCAGGCGGGCCAGGCGCCGAAGCCGAGCACGAGCGACGACAAGAGCCAGCCGACGGCCACGGCGAGGGCTGCGCCCGCGAGGGCGCGTAGCGTCGGACGCTCGGCCACGCGCCAGGCGGCGAGCGTCGGACGGTGACCCGTCCGCCGCCACTCGGTGCGCCAGAAGTGCAGGGAGGCAACGAGGAGCGCGACGAGCGCGAGCGCGGGGAAGGCGCGCAGCATTCCCGCCCAGGCGAGCAGGGCCCCGCCGAGCACGAAGCGCCGGCGCTCGAGGGCACAGAGGCCGAGGCCGAGCGCGACCATCCAGTCGTGGCGCAGCGTCGCGCCGCCCCAGTTCGAGCCGTACATGTAGAAGTCCGTCGCACCGAATACGAGCAGGGCGACGAGCATCGTGCGCCACCCGAAAGAGCGCCCGATGCAGACGAACATGAGGCCGAGGAGCAAGGGATCGAGGAGCGCCGAGAGGAGCAGCGTCGTGTGGCTCGCCTCGGTCGGCGCGAAGACCAGCTTCGCGAGCGCCATCCAGAGCGGCGTCGCGTTGGCGCCGTGGTCGCGCAGGCTGTCGAGGTAATCGTCGACGCCCATCGCCTCGCGGAAGTAGCGCATGTCGGCGCGGAAGCTCGCCCAGCGCGCGTCCGAGAAGCGCGCGCGCACGGCCGGGATCTCGGCGGCGAGGTCCGCTCCGCGGCGGAGCTCGTGGTCGCGCAGATCGCGCACCTCCTTGTCGGCGATGGCCGCGCCCGGCACGTCGTCCGCGTAGGCGGCCAGGCTCGCGAGGTAGACGCCGTCGTAGCCGAGCTCGTCGTGGTACTTGGCGCTCGGGTAGTAGACGCGCAGATCGCGATAGTGGACGAAGGTCGAGCGGTCGCGCGCGCTGTCGTAGAACTGCGGGTGCCCGAGGTTCCAGAAGCACGCGGCCGCGACGAGCGCCGCGACGCCGAGCGCCGGAACCGTGGCGCGCGGCTCGGCGGGGTGTCGCGCGGGCGCAAAGGCCTCGCGCGCGAGGACGAAGAGGCCGACCCCCGCCATCGTGGCGCGCACGAGCGACACGAGGCTCGAGTCGGGCGGCCACAGGGTGGCGAGACCGAGCGCGAGCCAGCCGAGGGCCGCGAGCGGCAGGAGCGCGAGCGCACCGAGCCGGAGCGCGGGCATGCCGCGGCGCGCGAGGCCGGCGAAGAGGCAGAGCGCCACGCCGAGCAGGACGACGCGCACGCGCAGGGGGTCGTCGACGGGGCCGCCCGGGGCGACCTCGAGGCGCGGCGGGACGGGGTCCGAGCGCTCGGCGAAGACCGCGAGCTCGGCGACCCCGAAGGCCCCGTCGCCGCCCGTCGCCGTGAGCCGGAGGTAGCGAGCGTGCGCGCGCAGGCCGCGCCCGAGGCGCGCGCGCAGACCGCCACCCTGCACGGTGCCCGCGGCGTAGATGGGCTCGTAGGCGACGCCGTCGAGCGAGCCCGAGACCGTGTAGCGGTCGTTGTTGTCGCCCTGCAACCACACGGCCACGACCGGCACGGACGCGCCGAGGTCCCACGTGACGCTGGCGTGCGCGTCGAGCAGCCGGGCCGTGCGGTCGGTGTCCCAGCCGTCGCCGTCGGGCACGGCGCGCCCGTCGGTGAGGCGGTCGGCGCGGCGGGTGCCCACGACCTCGACCGGCGCGCGCCCGAAGAGCAGATCGCCCGGCGGACCCTCGGCGAGCGGGGAGAGCGCGCCGCTCGCGCAGCCGACCGAGAGCACGAGCGCGGCGAGCGCGGCGAGCGCGGCGAGCGCGGCGAGCCACGGCAGCGCCGCGCCGCGAGCCGGCTTCAGCGCACGGTCCACGCGATCTCGGGGAGCGCCGCGCCGTGCGCCCGCTCGAACTCGTGCCGCGACACGCTCATCGCGACGTCGTCGGCGTAGTCCGCGAACGCGCGCGCCACGCCGCTGTCGTCGCGCACGTAGCCGAGCCGCGCGAAGAGGCGCAGCGAGGCCGTGTTCTTCGGGAGGATCGTCGCGTAGATGCGCTCGAGGCGGAGCTCTTCGAAGGCGAGCCGGTGCAGCATCACGCCGAAGCGCGTGCCCCAGCCGCGCCCCTGCTCGGTGCGCGAGCCCACCATGATGGCGAACTCCGCGCGGCCCTCGCCGACCCGCCGGAGGTCGGCGTCGCCCATGAGCGTGTCCTCGCGATAGAGCAGGAACGGCCGGCCACCCGCGCGCTGCATGTCGGCGTACAACGTGACCACCTCCGCGGGCGTGGCGGCCACGGTGTTCGCCATCATGGTGCGGTTGTGCTCCTCGTTGTACGCCGCGGCGAGCTCCTCGGCGCACGCCCGTACCTCCTCGGGCGTCGGCTCGAGCGCGACGAGCCGCTCGCCCTGCCGGATCCAGCTGACGCGGTAGCGCGGGAGCATCGCCCCGGACTCTGGCCCGAAGGCTCGGCGCCCGTCAAACGCCGCGCGAGCCGGCTATGCTGGGGACCGATGACCCACCGGACACGCGACGCCTGGTCCCGCATCGCAGCCGAGGCCGAGGGCGCCTTCACGGGCGCGGGCCGCTTCCCCATCCGCGCCTACTCCGAGCGGATGCCGCCTCCGTGGGTGGGGCGCAAGCCCTACGCCCCCTCGGGTGCGCACCCGGGCGCGCCGCCCCCCGCGCTCGAGGACGGGTGGCTCGACGTGAGCGAGTACGAGCAGGCGCAGGAGCTCGGGCCGGGCCTGCCGCGCCTCGCGAGTCGCATCGCGCGCGAGCTCGCCGCGCTCCGGCGCGGCTCGCCCGAGGCGCTGTCGCGCGCCCTGCTCCGCGACAACCCCGCGTGGCCCGAGGCGCTCGCGGAGGCGGCGCGCGCCGACCGGTTCCGGGACGAGCCGCTCGTGCTCGCCCTGCCGCTCGCGCTGTCGCGCACGCAGGACGACAAGGGCAACGTGCGCTGGACCCTGTTCGGCGCGAGCCACGACGGCGCGGAGGCGCCGTTCTGGCGCAGTCTCGGCCCGAGCGACGAGGGGCGGCTCGCGGCGCTCGTCCGCTGGGCCACGGCGGGCACGGCGACCGGGGCCAGCCTCGCGGGCGTGCGCGTGCTCGCCGACCCGGGCCTGCTCCCGGCGTTCGCCCGGCCGCTCTTGCTCGCCGACGACATGCCGCTCGCCGACGTGCACACGCTCGTCACGCTGCGGCCCTTCGCGGCCCTGCCGGAGCGCGTCCGGGCCGCCTACCTCGCCCGTACCCTGCGACTCGTGCCGAGCCCGGCCAGCCTCGTCTTCTTCCACCACCCGCGCTACCACGAGCTCGCGCGCACGCTCCGGCGCGCGAGCCAAATCGCGCTCCTGCACCTCTTCCCGCGCTCGGAGCGGAGCTACGCCCTGCGCATCCCGCAGTCGGGCTGGATCGACCCCGAGCGCCCGAAGGAGGGCGAGCCCCGCGGCCACCGCATCGTGCCCGCCGTCGTGCGCAGCCACCGCTGGCAGCGCGTGGCGCGCGATCACGGCATCGGCGAGGACGACGCGGCCGACAAGATCGCCGTGGCGCTCCTCTCGACCGACCCGGACGATCTCGGCCTCTACGGCAAGCCGATGGCGCGGAACGCGCAGATCTGGCGCGCCGACTACACGCTCGTGCTCGACGGCCCCGAGGCCACGGCGGCCGAGCTCGACCGCGCCGCGGCCCTCGTCCGGGCGGGCGGCGCGCACGGCTACCGCTTCCTCTACCCGGCCATGCGCGCGGGCCTGCGCGAGCTCTACTGGCACCTGCCGCTCGTCGCGCGCCTCGATCCGGGCGGCGGGGAAGCCGCGCTCTTCGAGGGCGCGCCCCTCGAGGGCTACGTGAGCGCCGAGTCGGTGCGCGACCCGCGCGCCGACGCCTGGCTCCTCGCGCCGCGCCGGCTCGCGCGCCCCGGGCACCGCGCCGCCGCGACGCTCTTCCCGCGCGATCCGGGCCGCGCGCGCAACACGACGACGAACAACCTCCGCAAGCTCCTCGAGCTCCGGGAGCTGCTCGGCGCCCCGCTGCCGCCCTCGTTCGCGCGGCGCGCCGTACGCATCGCGAGGACCGAGAGCCTCGAAGGCTGGCTAGGCGCTCTGCCCGCGCTCGCGACCGAGCGCGCGGCGGCCGAGGGGCTCGTCGCCGAGGTGCGCGCGCAGGTTGGGCCCGAGGCCGATCCGGGCCCGGCGCGCACCTTCGAGGCGACCGCGACGCGCGCCTTCGAGGAGGGTCTGTGGCGCAGCATCGCGCACCTCGCCGAGGGGCCCTTCCGCGAGAAGGACAACGCCGACACGATCGCGGGCAACGCGGGCAAGACCGGCGGGCCTGCGGCCGCCGCGGCGCAGCTCCGCCTCGGGGCGACCCGCGACCTCGACCGGCTCGCGGACGAGCTCGCGGCGCGCTACCGCGAGCTCTGCCTGCGCCACGGCATGGCGGACCGGGCCGAGGTGCTCGAGCACCTGTTCCGCTGGCAGACCGACTTCGACTTCTCGTGGTCGGCCGGCTGGCGGCGGAGCCAGGATGGACCCGAGCGCGAGCGCAACCTCGTCGTGCGCATCCCGGGCCGGAACCGGCGCGAGGCCGTCGTCATGGGCGACCACTACGACACGGCCTACATGGAGGACGTCTACGAGCCCGCGCGCGGCGGCGATCGGCTGCGCGCCGCGGCCCACGGTGCCGACGACAACCACTCGGCGACGACCGCGCTCCTCGCGGCGGCCGAGGTGCTCCTGCCCCTGGCGCGCGACGGCCAGCTCGAGCGCGACGTGTGGCTCGTGCACCTGACGGGCGAAGAGTTCCCGGCCGACTGCCTCGGCGCCCGGGCGCTCTGCCAGGCGCTCGTCGAGCGGAGCCTCGTGCTCCGGGACGCCGCGGGCGCGGCGCGCGACGTCTCCGACGTGCAGGTCGTCGGAGCGTTCATCCTCGACATGATCGGCCACAACGCCGATTCCGAGCGCGACGTCTTCCAGATCGCGCCGGGCGAGGGCCGCGGCGCGGCGCGGCTCGCCCTCGCGACCCACCGCGCGAACGAGCGCTGGAACCGCGAGGCGCGCGCCCGGAACCGCGCGCCCGAGCGGCGCGGCAAGGGTCGGGCGGCGCGCATGCCCGACGGCAGCACGCCCCCGCCCCCGTTCGCCCACCTCGAGCTCGCCGGCGAGGTGCGCGCCGAGTGGGAGCCGCGCTCGGCGCTCTACAACACCGACGGCCAGATCTTCTCGGACGTGGGCATCCCGGTCGTGCTCCTCATGGAGAACTACGACATCGCGCGCACCGGCTACCACGACACGCACGACACGATGAAGAACATCGACCTCGACTACACGGCCGCCCTGACCGCGATCGCGATCGAGGCCGTGGCCGAGGTGGCGACGAGCGACGCCTAGCCCAGGCGTCGGGCGCTCAGTCGAAGCGCACGACGCCGCCCGCGAAGCACACCCGCGCGCGGCCGCCGCGCTTGGCCTGGTAGAGCCGCTCGTCGGCCGTCGGGACGAGCGCCTGCGGCGTCGCGGCGTCGCCCGGAAAGCAGGCGATCCCCATGCTGAGCGAGATGCCGTGGCGGTAGGCCTCCGCGCCGATGCGGCGCGCGACCCGGACGCAATCCTCGGCGCCGGTGTGCGGCAAGAGGACCGCGAACTCGTCGCCACCGAGCCGGCCCGGCACGTCCTCGCTGCGCAGATCGCTCCGCAGAATGGCCCCGAGCGTGCGCAGGACGGCGTCGCCCGCGGCGTGGCCGCGCGCGTCGTTCGTGTGCTTGAAGTGATCGACGTCGAGGACGAGCAGCGCGAGCGGCACCTCGCCCGGCACCGCCTGCTCCGCCTCGGCCGCGAGCCGCTCCTCGAAGGCGCGCCGCGTGAGCACGGCCGTGAGCACGTCGTAGCGCGCGAGCTGCTCCACGCGCCGCAGGAGCGTGAGGTTCTCCCACACGAGCGCCATCGGCTCGAGAAAGCCCGCGAGCAGGGCGACGCGCTCGTCCTCGAGCCCGGCGGCGCCGTACTTGTCGTCGGCGAAGAGCAGGCCCCGCACCTGTCCGTGGGGCCGGATCGCGGCGAGCAGGAAGTCGTCGGCCGGGGCGAGAGCCGCGAGCGAGCCGTTCACGAGCGCGCCGCCCGCGCAGCGGAGCGGACCCGCGGCGCCGAGCGCGCGCGTGACCTCGTCGGCCGGGTCGCTCCCGGGCGTGAGGGCGATCGCGCGCACCTCGCGCTCGAAGCGCGCGTCCACGTCGCGCCGTGCGTGCGGCGACAAGAGGCCGTCGAGGCCGGTGCCGTCGTACTCGATGGCCTCCCAGATGCGGTGCGCCTCGTGCGCGTCCGCCGGACCGATGGCGCGGCTGCCGACGTAGGCGCCGCGCGCCTCGTCGAGCTCGAACAGGGCGACGCGGTGGAAGCCGAGACCGTGGCCCGAGCTGATGCCCGACAGCATCGCGTGGACCACGAGATCGACGCTGTCGGCGCGCAGCATGTGCGCGGTGAGGTCGCGCAGCGCCGCGAGCTTGGCCGCGTGCGCGGCGAAAGCCTCGAGCGCCGCGACCCAGGCCGCGGGCGGCAGCAGCTCGGGCAGCGCGGTGTGCAGCAGGGCTGCGATGTCGCCCGCGAGCTCGTCCGGGCCGAGCGCGCGCCGCCGCTCGGCGTGGCACAGGGTCGCCCCGAGCTCGCCCGGCGCGATCTCGCCCGCGAGCGCGCCGCCGAAGGTCGTCGCCTTCAAGAGCTGCGCGAGCGCCGTCGGCAGGGTGTCCGTCGCGGGCACCGTCGCCTCGAGCCGGAGCGGCGTCGGCAGGTGCGCGAGCAGCGCCCGCACCTCGGGCGGCACGAAGGCCCTGCGCACGGCGCGCAGGGTCTCCTCGGGCAGGCTGTCGAGCGGGCTCGCCATGGGCCGGCGCAGCATACGACGACGGGACGCGCGACGCGCGGACGGCCGAGCGCGGCCGTGCCTTCGCGAAGGAGCCGCGCCCTTGCGCCGTCCGGAGGCGACAGGAGCTTCTACCTGTCGCCCAGTCCGGCTACCGTGCCACATGCTCGATACGCTCCTTGCCCTCGTGGTCGTCGCCGTCCTTGCGGGCTGTGGCCCCGGTGCCGAAGAGCTCGAAACGCTGCGGGCAGTCCGCGACCGGGTCTGCGCCTGCGCGGACGCACCTTGCGCCGAGCAAGAACGCACGGCTTTCCGGCTAGCCACGAAGCCGTATGGCGGCGGGGCGGACGCCCCGGTTCCCGCGAAGGACGCCTGGGACCAAGCCGCGGCTTGCTTCAGGAAGCTGGGCTTGGTGCTGCGCAAAGAGTAGGCCCGCCGCGCGGGCCCAGCGCTGACGGCGCGAGGTCGCAGCCGCGCGCCACAAACCGGCCGGAACCCTGGGTCGCGCGCGCCGCCCCCACGCGAGGGGTCCTTGACGGGTGCCCGCCACCGGCAAAGATGGGCCCACGATGAGCACGCTCGCCGCAGGGGACGTCACGGTGGTGCTGCTCGCCATCGCCGCGCTCCTCGGCACGGCGCGGCTGCTCGGCGAGCTCGCGCGCCGCCTGCACCAGCCCGCCGTCCTCGGTGAGCTGCTCGCGGGCGTGCTCCTCGGCCCCACCGTGCTCGGCGCGCTCGCGCCCGACGCGCAGAGCTACCTCTTCCCGGCGTCCGGGCCCGTGCCCATCGTCCTCAGTGGCTTCGCGACGGTCGCCGTCGTCCTCTTCTTGCTCGTCGCCGGTATGGAGGTCGATCTGTCGACCGTGTGGAAGCAGGGTCGCTCCGCGCTCGGCGTGAGCCTGCTCGGGCTCGCGGTGCCGTTCGGGCTCGGCTTCGTGCTCGCGCGCCTCGCGCCGGGCGCGATGGGGATGGAGCCCGACGCCGACCCGACCATCTTCGCGCTCTTCTTCGCGACGGCGCTCGGCATCTCGGCCCTGCCGGTCATCGTCAAGACGCTGATGGATCTCAACCTCCTGCGCAGCGACCTCGGGATGGTCGTGGTGGCGGCCGCGATCGTGCAGGACCTCGCCGGCTGGATGATCTTCGCCATCGTGCTCGGCCTGATGGGCGGCAGCGGCGAGGCCCTGCCGGTCGGCTACACGGTGCTGCTCACGCTCGTTTTCGCGGTCGGCATGCTCACGGTCGGCCGCTGGGCCATCAACAAGGCGCTGCCGTGGCTCCAGGCCTTCGCCAGCTGGCCCGGCGGCGTGCTCGGCTTCACCGCCACGGTGGCCCTGTTGTGCGCGGCCTTCACCGAGCGCATCGGCATCCACGCCATCTTCGGGGCCTTCGTGTTCGGGGTCGCGCTCGGCGACAGCCGCCACCTGCGCGACCGCACGCGCGCGACCCTCGAGCAGTTCGTGTCCTTCGTGTTCGCACCCGTCTTCTTCGCGAGCATCGGCCTGCACGTGAACTTCGTCCGGCACTTCGACGCGACGCTCGTCTTCACGGTGCTCGGCGTCGGCAGCGTGGGCAAGGTGCTCGGCGCCGGTCTAGGGGCCCGCCTCGGCGGCATGCCGACCCGCCAGGCCTGGGCGGTCGGCTTCGCCATGAACGCCCGCGGCGCGATGGAGATCATCCTCGGTGTCCTGGCGCTCCAGCTCGGCATCATCCGCGAGCGCATGTTCGTGGCGCTCGTCGTGCTGGCGCTCGCGACCTCGCTCATGAGCGGACCCCTGCTGCAACGCATCCTGCGCCTGCGGAAGGCGCGGCGCTTCGTCGACTACCTGCACCCGAAGGCGTTCGTGCACCGGCTCGCGGGCACGACCCCGGAGGCCGCCATCCGCGAGCTCTCCCTCGTGCTCGCGGGCGCGCTCGGCCGCGACGCCGACACGATCGCCGCGGCCGTGCTCGAGCGCGAGGCCATGATGCCGACGGGGCTCGAGCTCGGGCTCGCCGTGCCGCACGCGCGCATCGCCGAGGTGAGCGCCCCCGCGATCGCGGTGGGTTTGAGCGAGCACGGCGTGTCCTTCGAGACGGTCGACGGCTCGAGCGTGACGGTCGTCATCCTCGTCCTGACGCCACCCGGGGCCGACGAGGCGCAGCTCGAGATCCTCGCCGACATCGCCCGGACGCTGCGCATCGACTCCGTGCGCGCGAGCATCGCGACGGTCGGCACTCTGACCGAGTTCCTGGCGACGATCCGGACGGCGCCGCTCGCGCACCTGCCCGCCACGCGCAGCTGAGCGACGCGCGCAGGCGCGCGCGCACGGTGGTCCCGGGAGGAGCAGAGGTCACACGAAGGCCAGAAGACCAGAAGCCCAGAACCAAGCGTGCTGGATGCTTCGAGCTCGAGACTCCTCGTTCCCCGCGGCGCTGTCCCCAGCGCCGCCTTCTGTCCTTCTGTTCTTCTTGTGAATCCGCTGGGAATCCAGAAGGGAATGAGGGGATTTCTCAGGCCAGGAACAGCATCTCGCGGTACTTCGGCAACGGCCAGTGGTCGTCCGCCACGATGGCCTCGAGCCGGTCACAGCTCTCGCGCACCTCGAGCATGACCGGCGCCACGGCGCGCGCGATGTAGTGCGCCCGGTCGATCTCGCTCGCGCCCTTGCCGATCCCCCGGGTCGCCGCCTCGAGGCGGTCGCGTCGCGCCGCGAGCTCGCCGGCGAGCACGCAGAGGCGCTCGAGCGCGCCGTGGGCCACGGGACCGGCCTGCTCGAGCACCGCCGCGTAGCTGTAGCTCGCGGGCAGGACCTGGGTGTCCACCATGGCGATCAGCGTGTCGACCTCGATGAGGAGGTTCTTCACGTAGCGCTCGGTGCGAACGTGGAAGCGCGACACGAGCTCCTCCTCGCTGAAGATGCCGAGACGCGTGAGCATCTCCCGCGAGCGCTCGCTCACGAGCTGCTCGAGCGCCTCGGGTGTCTTGCGCAGGTGGGGCAGCCCGCGTTTGTCGGCCTCGTGCACCCAGTCCTCGGAGTAGTTGTTCCCCTCGAAGCGGATGGCACGGGTCTGCTGGATCGCGTCCTTGATCACCTCGAGGATCGCGTGGTCGCGGGTCTTGCCCGCCGCCACCTTCGCCTCGAGCGCGCGCACGAGCGCGCCGAGCCCGTCCGCCACGGCCGCGTTGAGCAGCGTCACCGGAAATGCCGGCGACGCCGAGGAGCCCACCGCGCGGAACTCGAACCGGTTGCCGGTGAAGGCGAACGGCGAGGTGCGGTTCCGGTCCGTGTTGTCCTTCATGATCTCGGGGAGCTTGCCCACGCCGAGTCGGATCGCCACCTGCTCGGCCGCCTGGCCGTTGATGCTGCCTGCCTCGAGCTCCGTGAGGATGCGCGTCAAGAGATCCCCGAGAAAGACGGAGATGATCGCGGGCGGGGCCTCGTTGGCGCCGAGACGATGATCGTTGCCGCTCGAGGCGATGCCCGCGCGCAGGAGCCCGGCGTGCTGGTGGACGCCCTTCAGCACCCCCATCAGCACGAGGAGGAAGCGCAGGTTCTCGTGGGGCGTCTTGCCCGGCTCGAGCAGGTTCTCGGTCGCGGCCGACCCGCCCGTGCCCGTCAGGCACAAGGACCAGTTGCAGTGCTTGCCGCTGCCGTTGATCCCCGCGAAGGGCTTCTCGTGCAGCAGCGACGCGAAGGAGTGGCGCAGCGCCACCTTGCGCAGCACCTCCATCGTGAGCTGGTTGTGGTCCGTCGCGATGCTCGCCTCCTCGAAGATCGGCGCCGTCTCGAACTGACTCGGAGCGACCTCGTTGTGGCGCGTCTTGACCGGCACGCCGAGCTTGCAGAGCTCGTGCTCGACCTCGGTCATGAAGGCGAGCACCCGTGCCGGAATGCTGCCGAAGTAGTGGTCCTCGAGCTGCTGCCCCTTCGGCGGCTGCCCGCCGATCAGGGTACGCCCCGACATGAGCAGGTCGGGTCGGAGGCTGTTCCACGCGCGGTCGATGAGGAAGTACTCCTGCTCCACACCGAGCATGGCCACGACCTTGCGGGGCGGGTCCCCGAGCAGCTTCAGGAGCTCGCCGGTGGCCGCCGACAGGGCGTCGATGCTGCGCAGGAGCGCGGTCTTCTCGTCGAGCGCGTCGCCGTGGTAGCTGATGAACACGCACGGCACGCAGAGCGTTTTGCCGTTGGTGTGCTCGACGATGAAGACGGGGCTCGAGGGATCCCAGGCGGTGTAGCCGCGCGCCTCGAAGGTCGTGCGCATGCCGCCCGAAGGGAAGCTCGAGGCGTCCGGCTCGCTCTGGATGAGCTGCGAGCCCGAGAATTTCTCGATCGTGCGCCCGCGCTCGTCGAACGACAGGAACGCGTCGTGCTTCTCGGCCGTGCTCCCCGTCTGCGGCTGGAACCAGTGGCAGAAGTGCGTGACGCCGCAGCCGAGGGCCCATTCCTTGATCGCGCCCGCCACGGCGGCGGCGGTCTCGGGGTCGAGCCGTTTGCCCTGCTCGATGGTCTGGACGAGCTTCGCGTAGGCGTCGCGCGGAAGCCTCGTTTCGAGCTTGGCCCGGTCGAGGACGTTGCTGCCGAAATAGGCCGCCATCCGGAGATCGCGCCCGGTCTCGTCCTTCGGGGGCTCGTACTTCCTCGGGACACGCGCCGAGAGCTCACGAATGGCGCTGAAGCGCGCGCCCGCACTGACTCCTGTGCTCATAGAAGGCCTTTCGAACGGCTCACCGGCCGCGCCACTCGGTAGAGCGGGGTGCCCTGGCAATCGTGCTGGGGGTCGAAGGAGTCGGTGTCGTCCGTGTCCGGCGGCTCGTCGTCGCCCGAAGGCGGCGGCACGGACTCGACGATGCCCGCCATCGGTGGCGGGATCGTCAGCGCCTCGCGGCGCTCCGCCTCGACGCCGACGACCGCGGCGAACGCCGCGCAGAGCTCGTGCGCGCTCTGGAACCGCGCGCCGGGGTCGCGCGCCAGCGCCCGCTCGAAGAAGGCGTCGATCCCGGTGGGCAGCTCCGGCACGACGGCCCGCGCCGAGGGAACGGGGTCGGTGCAAATGCGGAGCAGCACCTCGGTGACCGTCATGCCCCCGAAGGGTTTCGCACCCGTGAGCATCCGGTAAAGCAAGACGCCCATCGACCACAGATCGGTGCGATGGTCGAGGGGCCGGCCCAGCGCCTGCTCGGGGCTCATGTAGTGCGGTGACCCCAAAAGGACGCCGTCGGTGCGGTCGCTCGCCTCGCTCGGCTCGACGTCGAAGGCGAGGCCGAAGTCGAGGATCTTCACCACCTCGCGGTCGCCGACGCGGGTGAGGAACACGTTGGCCGGCTTGAGGTCGCGGTGGACGATGCCGGCGCCGTGGGCGAGCTCGAGCGCCTCGCAGGTTTGCGCCGTGATCTCGGCCGCCGCCGCCACCGACAGGCGGCGCTTGCGCCGGAGCCGCGCGCGCAGGTCCTCGCCCGTCAGCAGCTCCATGACGATGAAGGGCACGTCGCCGTCGATGCCGTAGTCGAGCACCTCCACGACGTGCAGGCTGCAGAGGCGCATCGCGGCCTGCGCCTCGCGGGCGAAGCGACGGCGCGCGGGCAACGAGGCCGCCTGCGCCGGGGCCATCAGCTTGACCGCGACGGACCGCCCGTCGTCGCGGCGGCGCGCAGCCCAGACCGAGCCCATGCCACCGCGCCCGAGCAGGTGTGCGAGGCCGTACCGGCCCGCAATCCACCGCGGGTGTGCGACGTGGTCCACTGGCTCTCCTGCCGAGGCTCGGGCGGACACTTGCGCCTGCCGCGGGCTGCTCGCCCCTCGAAGTTCGTCATCGGCGACGCGACCCGCAACGGCCCCTGGGTGATCACCCGGGCCCAGACCCGGCGAGGACCCACGCCGCGACCGGCACACGCCCCATGGACGGCCGGGCCGCGCGGTCGCACGGTGGTAGCAGCGAGATGGTGACCACGTACCTAGATGCGGCGGGCGCGTGGCCCCGCGGCGACGTGCAGGACGTCGAGGACGCCGCCGCGGCGGCGCCGCTGCAGACGCTGCGCGACCGGCTGGCGAGCACCGGCCCGCTCGGCCTGGCGGCTGCCCGGAGCCTGGCCGGGGCGCTCGCCCGTGCGCTCGGGCCCGCCCACGCGCGGGGCCGCTTCCACGGGGCGCTCGACCCCGGGCTCGTCTGGCTGCGCGGCGACGGCGTGGCGCGCCTGGTTCCCCGGACGGACGCCGGGCCCACGAGCCCCGGCGCCGCGCCCCGCCCGCGTGGACCCGTCGCGCCCGCGTACCGGAGCCCCGAGCAGCTCCGCGGCGTCGACGCGCACGGCGTGTACGCCGACCTCTGGACCGTGGCCGTCCTGCTCTACGAGGCGCTCACCGGCACGCCGCCCTTCAAGGGACCGAGCGTCGTGCAGACGTGTCTCTCCGTGGTGCACGGGCGCTTCGCGCCTCCGAGCTCGCTCGACCTCGGCCTGCCCGAATCTCTCGACGTCTTTTTCGACCGCGCCTTCCGCAAGAACCGCAAAGAGCGCTTCAAGTCCATGCGCGACCTCGAGCTCGCGTTCGCGGACGACGGGCGCCCGGCGCCGTAGCGTCGCGCACCGGCCACGGCCGCCCGGCGCGAAGCGGCGCGTCCGTCAGGCCTGCACGAGACCGCGTCGGATCGCGTAGCGCACGAGGCTCGCCGTCTCGTGGATGCCGAGCTTCTTCATGAGGTGCGTGCGGTGGCTCTCGGCCGTCTTCACGCTCATGCCGAGCACCGACGCCGCCTCCTTGGTCGACTTCCCCTCGGCGATGAGCTGCAGCACCTGGCGCTCGCGCGAGGTCAGCACGTCGTCCGTGGGGCCGGTCTTGTGCAGGTAGGCCTGTACGACGGTCTCGGAGATGCCGGGGCTCAGGTACGTGGCGCCCCCCGCGACCTCGCGGATCGCCTGGACGAGGTCGGCCGCGGCGCGCGACTTCAGGAGGTACCCGCGTACCCCGGCCTGCAGCGCCTCGAGCACGTAGCGACTCTCCTCGTACATCGTCAGGACGATGCACTGCGTGCGGCTCGAGGCCGCGGCGATCGCGCGTGCGGCGTCGATGCCGTTCATCACCGGCATGGCAAGGTCGAGCACGGCCACGTCCGGGCGCAGGGTCTTGGCGAGATCCACGGCCTCGCGGCCGTTCGACGCCTCGCCGACGATCTCGAAGCCGTCGCGCTCGAGCAGCGAGCGCAGGCCCTGTCGCACGAGCTGGTGGTCGTCCGCGAGCAGAATGCGCGTCATGGTCGTTCCTCCAGGGGAATGGTGACCCGGAGCTCCGTTCCACCGCCCGCGGAGCTCCGTATCGTGAACGTCCCGCTCAGCGCCTGCAGGCGCTCGCGGATGCTGAGCAGCCCGATGCCGCGATCCAGACCCGACTGCACGAGCGTCGTGGTCTCGAAGCCGACGCCGTTGTCGGCGACCGTGCAGGTCACCTCGCCCGGCGTCCGTGCCAGCTCCACCGTCGCACGGCTGGCGCGGGCGTGCCGCACGACGTTGTTCAGGGCCTCCTGCACGATGCGGTACAGGGCGATCTCCACGTTCGGCGGCAGCCGACCCTCGAGGTGGCTCGCGATGCGCACCTCGAGGTGGGCGCGGGCCGCCACGCCCTCGGCCAGGAACTCGAGCGCCGGCGCGAGGCCGAGGTCGTCGAGCACCGGCGGGCGAATCTCGTGCGACAGCCGGCGCAGCTGCTCCTGGATGCCGCCGAGCAGCTCGCGCAGCGTGTCGAAGCGCCCCACCGCCACGGGACCGAGGTCGCGCGCCACGGTCTCGAGCTCCAGGTACACGGACACGAGCAGCTGCGCGGCATCGTCGTGCAGCGCGCGCGCGACGCGACGCGCCTCGTCCTCGAGCACCTGGTTCAGGTGGCGCAGCGCCTCGGTGGTCTCGCCGAAGCCGCGGTGGCTCATCTCGAAGGGGGACAGGCTCTCCATGAAGAAGCGAGCCGCTGCGTCGAGCACGCCATCGGGCACCTGGCCGGCACCGCGGGCGACCAGCACCTTCGTCAGCGCCTCGTGGTGGATGTGGGCGAGATCGATGATGCCGAGGTTGATGCCGAGCGCGGAGCGACCGAGCTCGTAGGCGCGCTCGAGCAAGGCCTCGTCGATGCCGTCGAGGGCCCGCCCGAGGGCCGCCCGATACTCCTTCTCGAGCGTCTGGGTGGCGTCGTGGAAGCGGGCGACGGCGCCCTGCACGGGAGCTCTCGGGGGTGCCATCATGGTCCCCCCGGGGCTCGGCCGCGGCGGGGGCGCGGTACCCTCGACCGGTAGCGTGCACTGCTCGTCGTTCGCATCACGTCGCTCCCCTCGGCATGGCGGTTGCCGCCGGGCCGCCTACCGGCGCCACTTCTGCGTCGAGACGGTCGTCCCCCGCCCCGGCGTGGACTCGATCCGGAAATCGTCGACCAGCTGCCGCACGCCCGGCAGCCCCAGCCCGAGGCCCCCCGAGGTGGAGTAGCCGCGCTGCAGCGCGCGCTGCACGTTCTCGATGCCGGGACCGCGATCGGTGGCCACCACCGCGAGCCCCTGCTCCTGCCCGCTCGCGATCGCCGACAGCTCGATCTCGCCCTCGCCGGCGTACTGCAGGATGTTGCGGGCCAGCTCCGAGATCGCCGTGGCGATCAGCGTGACGTCCCGCGGCGAGAACCCGAGCTCGCCGGCCATCGTGCGCCCGAGCTGGCGCGCCCGAACGATGTCCTCGCTCCGGGCGATCGGCACGCACACCTTGCCGTCGCCCATCGCCACGGCGCCCCGCTCGCTCGCGCGGCTCTCGAGCAGCAGCACGCCCTCGTACCGGTCCGCCACGGTGGCGATGCCGTCGAAGGACAGGCCGAGCTGGTCCATCGCGAAGGCGACGTCGTGGCGCATCCCGCACACGATGGTGTCGGCACCGCACTCGCGCGCCATGCGGCCGATGTCCCGGACCGTGCGCGTGGCGCAGGAGTCCATGACGTCGACGGCCGTGACGTCCACGATGACGCCCCGGACGCGGTGCTGGACCACCTGCGCGACGAGCGCGTCGCACAGACCCCGGAGCTCGTCGTCGCTGAAGCTCGGCTGCAAAGTGGCAATGACGTAACGTCCTTGCTTGAGAATCGCCTCCATGGTGACCCCCCGCTCAAGAACGCGGCGCGAGCGCCACGCGCGCGTCGCCCTGCGGCGCCGGTCGGGCCAGCGCCCCGCGCAGGGTAGAAGTCGTCCCGTGAGATTCGTGAGGTTGGTGCATCGGACTGCCTCCTGGGACGCTCCACGGACAGGCAACCGACGTGCCACCGCGCCTCGGGGCAGCGTCACCGCGGGGGCCAGCGTCCGGAGGCGAGCGAATCTTCGCTCGGTGCGGGGCCGGGCTTGGCGGGCACCGGCTTCCAGCACACGGGCTGCCGGTGAGTCGCGAAGCGCAAGAGGCCCACCACCGCGGCGACCTGCAGCAGGCAGAAGGTGTAGGGCACCGAGAGCGGTCCACCACGCCCGAGGCGCTGTGCGCCGAGACCGAGCAGCGCCGTGGCGAAGAAGACGAGCTCGGCCCCGAACGCCACGCGGTAGAACGGCCCGGGGTGGACGGCGCTCGCTGCCACGAGGACCAGGATGAGCCACGGCCCGAGCAGCCGCAGCCCCTTGTGGGAAAGGGTCTGCAGCCAGACCCGATTGCGCCACGGCACGAGGAGCCAGCGCTCGCGCGCGAAGAGCTGACAGACCCCGGCGAGGGTGCGAACTTTGCGCGCAAACTCTTTTCTTGCGCTTCGGGGCGCCTCGTCCACCGCCCGCGCCTCGGCCTCGAGCACGACGCGGTAGCCGCCTCGCAGGACGCGGCAAGGCAGGACCAGATCGTCGGCCAAGGTGTCGATCGGAAGCGGCGCGAACAACCGGCGCCGGACGGCGTAGAGCGCGCCCGTCGCCCCGAGCATGGAGTCGATGCGGCTCTCGCAGGCCCGCACGAAGGTCTCGTAACGAGCGTAGAGGCCGAGGCCACGGCCCACGGCCGCCCCCGTACGGCCGAGCACGATCGCACCGCTCACGACGCCCACGCGCGGGTCGGCGAACGGCGCCACGAGCAGGCGCAGCGCCTGGGGCTCGATGCGCTGCCGGGCGTCGCACAGGACCAGGACTTCGCCGCGGGCGACGCGGCCGGCATCGGCCAGCGCCGCCGGCTTGCCGCGCCGCTCGGCGAAATCGAGCACGAGGACGCCCTCGTGGGCGTACGCCCGCGCCCGCGCCACGGTGTCGTCGCGCGAGCCGTCGGAGGCGATCACGAGCTCGAGCAGGTCGCGTGGATAGTCGAGATCGAGCAGGTTCAGGATGCGTCGCTCGATCTGCGCGGCCTCGTCCTGGACGACCGCGAGCACGGTCACGGACGGCAAGAGTGCGGGGTCGCGCCGCACCGGCCGCGTGCGCAGCCGGGCCCAGACCCAGAGCAGCACGGGGTAGCCGAGGTACGTGTAGGCGAGCAGCCCGAGCGACGACCAGAAGGCGACGGCGAGCAGCGTGGCGCTCACGGCGACGACTCCCCGCCGCCGCCGGCGCGCACGGCCGCGACGAGCGCCGCCGGGTCGGCGCCGAGATCCTTGCCGTCGGTGCCGGCGCGCCGGAACCCGTCGGCGACGAGGCGGACGGCACTGCCCGGCTCGACGCGCACGACCGCGTCGAGCGTCGCCGGGAAGAAGTTGTCGGCGGGGTAGTCCTCGGCGCGCCCGCCGGCGAACACGTTGCGGCGCACGTCGGCCCCCGGGAAGAACGCGGCGAGCGCCGACGTGCCGCTCCCGGCGCCGCTGCCGAAGATGCCGTAGCGGTTGACCGCCACGACGTTGTCGCGGAAGACGAAGCCCTCGTGCCGCGCACCGTCGGCCGTGATCACGTTGCCGGCGTGGAACGCCGTGTTGTGCTCGATCACGACGTCGCGCGTGCCCTCGAGCAGCTGGAAGAGCGTGCCTCCGCCGCCCCAGCGAGCGCCCCCGATGTCGAGGAACAGGTTGTCGCGCACGAGGATCCGCTGCGCGCGACCGCTGGCGCCGCCGCGCGCGTCGTCGCGCCCGAGCACGTTCACCGCCGAGGCGCTGCCGCGCACGATGTTGCCGCGGAAGGTCACGTCCTCGACGGTCGACCACGGCGCGCCCCCCTCCTGGTTGCGCACGGTGAAGAGGATGGCGAAGCCGTTCTGGGAGTCCGGCCAGTTGTGCTCGAAGAGGTTGTCGGCCACGAAGACGCGCCGCGCGCTCTTGAGCTCGAAGATGTTCTTCACGCTCCAGCGCTCCCCGCCGTAACCGCTCTCGCCGCGCTTCCACGCGAGGGGCTTCGAGAAGTGGTTGCCCCGAACCACGATGTCGGACGGGATGCGCGTCGCGTCGGGGGCGTCGGCGCCGCCGAACATCACGTTCTCGCCGGCGGCCTCGAGGTAGTCGTTCTCGATGAGGAACGGTCCCGGCCCGGCCCAGCCGGCGATCGCCTGCGAGTCGGCCCCCTGCTCCTTGAAGTCGGCGAGGTAGGAGTCGACGACGGCGGTGTAGGCCGAGTTCAGCGCCACGCCCCGGCGCGTACCCAGCGCCGGATCCCCGTGCAGATAGCAGCCCTCGAAGGACAGGTGGTGGGGCACGGCGTCCGCGGCCATGCTCGCGTCGCCGAGCACGACGAGGTTGTGGAGGAAGGCGCCCGGGGTCGGTCGGATCTCGAGCCCGACGAAGCGGTAGTGGTGGGCGCCCGGCTCGGCCGAGAGCACCGCCCCCGCTGCGGCCGAGAGCTTCGGCATCGCGCCCGCCTGCGCGGGAGCGACGCGGACGCCGCGCGCGCTCGGCGTCGGTCCGGCGATGGTGATCCAGCCATCGCCGACCTTGCGCGGCAGCACGAACGGCCCGACGTAGCTCGCACCCGATGCGAGCACGAGCACGTCGCCCGGCCGTGCGTCGTCGAGCGCGCGCTGCAGGTCGGCGTCCTCGGCGAGGGTACGCATGGGACCGCTGCCGAGCCCCGGAGGCGGCAGCTCGACGCTCTGCACGTCGCTCGGAGCCGCCGCCGCGTAGCTCGGCGCGGCCGTCGGCGGCGGCACTCCGGCCGCGCTGCCGGCATCCGTCGGCGCGAACGGCGCCACCGAGGAGCAGCCGAGGGCCGTACCCACGCAGAGCAGGCCGAGAAGCCGACGCATCACCGTCGCGCGAGCGCCGCGGTCGCCGCGCTTCGCCTCGACGTCCTCGACGGGGACCGGCGGCGTCCCGCGGGTCAGATCGATGATCTCGCACCCGCGGCGGGCGAGCGACCGGGCCTGGTCGGCATCGGGACCGTCGTGGCCGAGCACCAGCGTGCGGGCGTGGGCCACGAGCTCGCGCACGTCGCTGCACAGCACCTTGCCGAAGTCGTGGATGTGCGTCTCGAGGAACTCGCGGTTGCGCCCGATGAGGGTCGCCTGCTTCAGCACGCGGTCGAAGACGCGCACCTCGCAGCCGGCATCCTGCAGGCGCGTGACGAGCGTCACGAGCGGGCTCTCGCGCACGTCGTCCGTGCCCGGCTTGAAGGCCAGACCGAGGACACCCACCTTGCGTTCGCCCGTGCGCACGATGGCCGCGACGGCGCGGTTCACGTGCGCGTCGTTCGAGGGCAGCATCGAGGTGATGATGGGCAGCGTGACGCCGCCGGCCTCGGCCGCGTAGGCGAGCGCGCGCACGTCCTTGCCGAGGCACGAGCCGCCGAAGGCGAAGCCCGGGCGCAGGTACGCGTCCGAGACGTTGAGCTTGCGATCGAGGCGGAAGATGCGCATCACCTCGTCGCCGTCGACCCCGCGGGCAGCACAGAGGGCGCCGATCTCGTTGGCGAAGCAGATCTTGAGCGCGTGGTAGGCGTTGGCGGCGTACTTCACGGTCTCGGCCACGCGGATGGTCGCCGCCACGAATGGCGCGTCGACGTCGACGAACAGGCGCCGCAGCTTCTGGTCCGTCTGCGCGTCCGAGCAGCCGAGCAGCGAGAAGGGCGGGCAGGTGAAGTCCCGGAGCGCCGCGCCCTCGCGCATGAACTCCGGCACGAAGGCGAGCGGGGCCCGAAAGTCCTGGTGCGGCGCGCCGGCCGCGAGGGCGGCCGCGAGCTCGCCCTCGGTCGTGCCCGGCAGCACGGTGCTGCGCAGCACGACCGCGCAGTCCATCCGGTTGCCGAGCGCGGCACCGATCTCGACGCCCACCCGCTCGAGCGCGCCGAGGTCCGGCCCGCCGGTCGCGCCCGTCGGCGTCCCGACGCAGATGAGCGCCAGCTCGGCGTGCTCGAGCGCCGCCTTCACCGAGGTGGTCGCCCGCAAGCGCCCGGCCGCCCAGGCCTTGTGCATCAGGTCGTCGAGCCCCGGCTCGGTCACCGGCGGGCGCCCGCGCTCGATGCTCGCGACCTTGCTCGCGTCGAGGTCGACGCCGATCACCTCGTGCCCGGAGGCAGCGAGCTTCGCGGCCGTCACGCTACCGACGTATCCCATTCCGAAGACTGCTACGTGCATGATGCACCTCCTCGAGCTCTCGCTCGAATGCACGGGCGACGGCCGCCCATCCGAATCGCGTCTCCACCAGGCCCCTGCCGGCCACGCCGAGGGCCGTGCGCCGCCCGGGGTCGCGCAAGAGCGCGACGACCGCGTCGGCGAAGGCCGCGGGCTCGTCGGCGCAGACGAAGTGCTCGCCCGTCCGGAGCGGCAGCCCCTCGGCGCCGATGGCGGTGGAGACGACCGCCTTCTGCATGGCGAGCGCCTCGAAGATCTTGAGCCGCGTGCCGCCGCCGACGCGCAGGGGCACGACCACGACGCTCGCCGCGCCCAGATGCGGTCGCACGTCGTCCACCGTGCCGGTCACGCGCACCGCCGGGCCGAGGGCGCGCAGGCGCGCGCTCGGGTTGCGGCCCACCACCGTCAGCGTCGCGTCGGGCACGGCCCGCTGCACGCGCGGCAGGATCTCCGCTGCAAAGTGGAGGACCGCATCCTCGTTCGGGTACCAGTCCATGGCACCCACGAAGACGATCGAGCCCGGCGCCTCGGAGGCGCCCTCCGACCGGAAGTAGGACAGATCGACGCCGGTCGGCACGGCGCACACGCTCGCGCCGGGCACACGGCTGGCGAGCATCGCACGGTCCGCCTCGGACACCGCGATGGTGCGGGCCACTGCGCCTACGACGCGGTCCTCGTAGCGGCGCATCTTGCGCCACTCGACCTCGAGCAGCGCACGCCTGGCGAGCCGCGTCTCGACCTTGGCCAGGCGTCGCCAGATCTGGTGCTCGACGTTGTGCGAGAAGAGCACGAGCGGGCCCGCCGAGCGGAGCGACACGTTGGGTGCCGCCGCGAGGAAGTCGACCACGCACACGTCGCAGGCTCCGCGCCGCAGCCGCTCTGCGACCTCGCGGCGGAGCTCCGGCACCACGCAGCGCCAGATGTCGACCGGCAGCTCCGACGCCCACGAGCGCCCGAGGGCGAGGGCGAACCCGGCCGAGCCGTGCTTCGGGATCTGCCACGGCCACGAGAGCACCTCGCTCCCTGGCAGGGCGCCGCGCAGGCCGGCGACCTCGTCCTCGGCGACGTGCGTCGTGGCGACGGTCACCGCGTGCCGCTCGGCGAGGGCGCGCACCGTCTCGAAGCTCCGCCGCCGCCCGCCGCGATCGACCGGCCAGAGGCCGCCTATCTTGATCCACAGGATTCGCATGGTTCGTGTCCGTCTCCGTCCTTGGGAGGGGGCGCCCCGCCTCGCTCTGCGTGCGCGCGGCGCTCGGCGTCAGGCGGCCGCCGCGAAGGACCGCTCGGCGACGAGCGCGGGCGCCTCCCCGTCGACGAACAGCCGGTGCCAGAGCTCGAGGCCCGAGAGCAGCCACAGCCGCGCGCTGTGATCGCGCCGTCCGCTCTCGTGCTCGGCGACGAGCGCCCGCAGGGCGGCGTCGCGGAAGAGGCCGCGCGCGCGCGCGCGCGGCGACAGGACGAGCTCGTGCACGAACGGCCGGAACGGCCCGCGCATCCAGCGCGCCAGCGGCACGGGAAAGCCCCACTTGGGGCGGGTGAGGATGGCGCGCGGCACGACGTCGGCGAGCGCGGCGCGCAGGACGGCCTTCGTGCGCAGCCCGCGCAGCTTGAGCCCGGACGGGATCTGCATGGCGTGCTCGACCAGCTCGTGGTCGAGGAAGGGCACGCGGCTCTCGACCGACGCCGCCATGCTCATCTGGTCCTGCTTCATGAGCAGCTCGACGAGGTAGGTCTCCAGGTCGGCGCGGCTCATGGCGTCGAGCTCGTCGCCGTCGGCGGCGGCGAAGGCTCGGAGCGACGCCGCGAACGGGTCGCGCGCGGCGAGCAGGCGCCCGTCGACGAGCAGCTCCGCTTGCTGCTCGCTCGGGAACACCGCGAAGTTCTCGCAGAAGAGGCTGCGCGCGCTCGGCTCGAGCACGAGGAAGCTGCGGCGCACCCAGCGCCGTCCCGGGCCGCTCAAGGCCGGAGCCGCGCGCGCGACGGCCCGGCGCAGCCAGCCGGGCGTGGCGCCCCAGTAGAGCGCCCCGAGGCGCCGATTCCAGGCCGTCACGCGATAGCGGTTGTAGCCGAGGAAGAGCTCGTCGGCGCCCTCGCCGGTGAGCACGACCTTCACGTGGTCCCGCGCCAGCCGCGACACGAAGTAGAGCGGGACGCTCGAAGGAAAGGCGAGCGGCTCGTCCTCGTGCCACACGAGCCGCGGCAGCGCCGCCTTGAACTCGGCCGGGGACACGACGACCTCGCGGTGCTCGGTGCCGATGGCGTCGGCCGCGAGCCGCGCGTAGGAGAGCTCGTTGCCTTCCGGGGCGTCGAAACCGACGGAGAAGGTGTTGAGCTTGCCCGTCACCTCGCGGGCCGCGAGCGCGGCAATGCCCGTCGAGTCGAGGCCTCCCGAGAGGAACACGCCGAGCGGCACGTCGCTCATGAGGTGGCTCTTCACGCAAGCCGCGAGGCGCGCGCGGAGGTCGCGCGCCGCGACGGCGAGCGGCTCGGTCGGCCGGGCGTCGGTCCGGGTGGGGGGCCGCCAGTAGCGCGCCTCTTCGACGCCATGGGCGCGCGTCCAGGTGAGGATGCGTCCGGGCAGGAGCTTCTTCACGCCGCGAAACAGCGTCTGCTCGCCGGCCACGAAGCCGCTCGCGAGGAACTCCGGCAGGACCTCGTCGGCGAGCGCGACCCCGACCCCTGCGGCGACGAGCGCCTTGACCTCCGAGGCGAAGAGGAGCTCGTCGGCGGTGAGCGCGTAGTAGAGCGGCTTGATGCCGAGACGGTCGCGCGCGAGCAGCAGCCGCTCTCGGGCACAGTCCCAGAGGGCGAAGGCGAACATGCCCTGGAGTCGCTCGACGCAGCGGGGGCCGTGCTCCTCGTAGAGGTGCACGATGGTCTCGGTGTCGCTCCTCGTGCGGTAGCGGTGGCCGCGGCGCTCGAGCGCCGGGCGCAGCGCGGCGTGGTTGTAGATCTCGCCGTTGAAGGCGATCCACACGCGCCCGTCCTCGTTCGACATCGGCTGGGCGCCGGCCGCGACGTCGACGATGGCGAGGCGCCGGTGCGCGAGGCCGACGGGTCCTTCGATCCACGTGCCGGCGCCGTCGGGCCCCCGGTGGGCGAGCGCGTCCCGCATACGCACCAGGCGCTCCGCGCTCGGCTGCGCCCGCGGATCGAGCGCGACGATGCCGGCGATGCCGCACATGGCTGTCAGGCTCCTGTCCCCGTGGCGTCGGGCGGACGCCGGCGGGGCCGCAGCACGGTGACGACGCGGAGCGGCAGTTGCGCCCGGGCCGAGAAGACGACGAGCGGCGCCGCGAGCCGCTGTCCGTAGTCGGGCGACACCCAGCCGAGTGGCGGCTCGAGCTCTCCCGCGTGGAGCGCGAGCGCGAGCGGGACCCGGGCGGCGGTCCTGAGATCGACCCCGCGACCGTCCCCGACCGTGATCTCGAGCCAGGGCCCTCGACGCTCGAGCCGCGCGCCCGCTGCGAGCTGGAAGCGCAGCTCGACGAGGTGCTCCGCGGCGCCTTCGAGGACGTCCTCGACGAGGAAGCGGTCGGGGGCGACGAAGCGGACCGTGCGCCGGTGCTCCACCGGATCGGCGAGGCGACGGTAGGCCCCGTGGGATGCGGAGACGAGCACCCGGCCAGGCGAGGACTCCCAGCGCTCGAGCCGCGCCCGGGGTCGCTCGCGCCACGCGAACGGGCCGGTGGGCTCGGCCTGCGACAGGCCGTCGACGGTCACGGTGCCGTGGAACTGGCTCGAGCGGAAGGCGTCGCGCCACGGGCCTCGGGCGTACGTGTAGGTGCCGGCGTCGACGAGCAGGGGCGCACCGAAGAAGGCACCCTGGATCGCGAGCAAGTCGGCGTGGCCGTGCCCGCTCGACACCGGACAGCCGAGCGGCCCCACGTCGAAGAGCAACTGGTGCGCGTCGTCGCGCCAGCTGTCGCGCACGACGGCCACGCCGCCGTCGCGGAACACGCGCGCGGGCGAGGTCGCGGGTGGCGCCGGACGGAGCGCGCGGAAGCGCTCGGCGCCCGCCGGGCCGAGCAGCCACAGCGTCTCGGGCTGCAGGCCCCGCGCCGCCCACGCGTAGTCGGGGCGCGCGAGCACGGCAGCCGCCGTGGAGAACACGCCCCGCAGATCGTCGCGCCCGCGGCGCGCGAGCGGCAGGAGCGAGCCGCCGTCGGCGTCGCCCATCGCCGGCATCGAGCCGTCGGGGAGCGCCACGCCGAGCAGGAAGTCGAGCAGGCGCACGAGGCCAGCGCGCACGCCGTCCGGCACCGGGTGCCCGAGCCGCTCGGCGAGCACAAGCCAGTGCAGGTACATCTCGGCCGTGTAGCGCGCGTAGCTCGGCGACAGCTCTAAGTGCGCCCCGTCGGGCAGTACCTGCCGGTCGATCTCGCGCGCGAGGATGCGCTCCGACTCGGCACGCCAGCGCCGCGCCCGCGGCAGCTCGTCGAGGCACGCCGCGGCGTAGTAGAGCCCGAGCGCCTCGCCGGTGATGTGGGTGTTCGGTGAGAAGTAGTGCGACAGGTAGCGCGCCGCGTGGGTGGCGTGCGCCGCCAGCATGCGCACGATGCGCGCGCGGCGCGCCGGCTCGAGGGCAGCCGAGCGCGCGCAGAGGTGCAGGACCCAGCTCCACGACACGAGGCGGAGCGCGATCTCGAGACTGCTCGTCCAGTGGATGCCTCGACCGGGCGGATTCGACTCGATCCAGGCGTCGAGGTGGTCGAGCGCCGAGCGGGCGTAGCGCTCGTCGTGCTCGAAGGCATAGGCTTGGGCGAGCGTGACGAGCCACTGGTGACGGCTGAGCTCCCAGGTGACCTTGACGTCGCCCACCGCGGCCACGTCGAGCGGATCGAGCCGGGTGAAGTGCCGGCGCGGGGCGCGCTGGCCCGAGACCGGGTCGAGGTGCCAGTCGACGGGCCGGCCGAAGTCGAGGTCGCGGTAGCCGAGCAGCGCGAAGCGTCCGGCGAGGAGCTCCTCGGCGGCCCCGAGGATGGCCGCACGGGCCTCGGGCAGGAGCGCGGCGAGAACGCGCGGCGTCGCGGCGTCGGTCGCGCCGAGGAAGAAGCGCGCAGTCGGCCGAGCGGCGCGGCACCAGCGCGCGACGAAGCCGTCCGGCAGCGGGCGCGCGAGATCGGTGCCCGACACGCGCTCGAGCGCACCGAAGAGCGCCTGGCGCGAGCGTCCGGCGAGCTCGGCCGGACCCATCGTCATGAGCCTCTCGAGCCTCACGCTGCACCTCCGGCATAGACCGCTGCCCAGCGCTGCCGCACCGCGGGCCAGCGGTAACGCTCGACCTCGGCGCGCGCGCGGCGGGTCATGTCGCGCGCGCGGACCGGGGCGGCGAGCAACGACTCGACGGCGCCGGCGAGGGCGCCCGGCTGCCGCGGCGGCACGAGCAAGCCCGTGTCGCCGTGCCGCACCATCGCCTCGATGTCGCCGGTGGCGGTCGTGACGACCGGCAGCCCCGCGGCGAAGGACTCGAGGATGGAGAGCGGCTGGTTGTCGACCACCGAGGCGTTGACGAACACGTCGCACGAGTCGTAGAGGGCCGGCATGCGCTCGGGCTCCACGCGCCCGACGAAGCGCGCCGCGCCGGGTGGCAGGGTGCTGGCGAGGCTCGCCAGGCGCTCGCGCTCGCTGCCGGTGCCCGCGATGACGAGCTCGGCGTCGCGGTGGGCGCGGCACAAGAGGGCGTGCGCCGCGACGATGTCCGCGACGCGGTAGTGCGGCTCGAGGTTGCGGTTCGACAGGCACAGCGGTCGCAGGGTCGAACGCTCTCGGAAACGGAAGCGCTCGACGTCGATCGCGTTCGGGACGACCGCGGCCACGTGACCGTGGCGCGCGAACACCCGCTCGAGGTACGCGGAGGGCACGACGATCGTGTCGGCGAGCCGGAGCCACGGGTGCACGAGCGGCCCGTAGCGGCGCAGGTGATCGTCGGCCTCGCCGCTGTGGTAGTTGAGGATGGTGCGCTTGCCGAAGCGCCGCGCCGCGAGCAACGCCGGCACGGCGACGAGCAGGAACGAGACGTACGAGGCCGTGAAGATGTGGACCACGTCGGCGCGGCGAAGGGCGCGGCACGCGGCCGCGTAGAGCGCCTCGTTGAGCACGGTGCGGGCGTAGGGGATGCGGCGCAGCCAGCCGAGCCCGCGCGGAAAGCGCGGATTCACCGGTACGAAGTCGACGGACCAGCCGTCGGCGCGGAGCGCGCGGCACAGCGTCGCCGCCTGCACCGACTGCCCACCGAGGATGTCGGAGCTCGGCGCGCAGAGCGCGATCGTCGGTCGGTGGTTCATGCGCTCGCCGCGAGGGTGACGGCCGGGATGGTCGCGTGGCTGGGCGCCCGGCCGCCGCCGTCGAGATACTGTCGGCACCAGAGCTCGAAGTTGAGCAACGTCCAGGTGTGCAGATCGAGGTCGCGCCCGCGCAGGGGTGCGTCGAGGACCTCGCGCACGGCCTCGGGCTCGAGGAAGCCGCGCTGCCGCGCGGTGTCGCAGAGCAGCACGTCGCGCGCGACGTCGTGGAGCTTGCCGCGGAACCAGCGCCCGAGCGGGACCGCGAAGCCCTGCTTCGGGCGGGTGAGGATCGACTCGGGCAGCACGCCGCGCATGGCGCGCTTCAACAGGTATTTGCTGGTCGTGCCGTGGAGCTGCAGGTCGGGCGGGATGCGGGCGCAGAGCTCGACGAGCTCGTGGTCGAGCAGCGGCACGCGCGCCTCGATCGAGTGCGCCATGCTCATGCGGTCGACCTTGGTGAGGATGTCGAGGGGCAGGTAGGCGTGGAGGTCGAACTCCTGCAGCGCGGACAGCCAGTGCGCTCCCGGGCGCAAGAGGGCCGTCGCGAGCCGCGCCGGCTCGTCGGCGTCGAGCGCGGCCACGAGGTCGCTGCCGATCAGCCGCCGCCGCTCGGCGAGCGGGAACAGCGTCCCCGCGTCGAGGTAGCGCTCGCTGCCCACGAGAGCGTGGTGCCCGAGCAGGCGGCGTCCCCGTGCCCAGGACGGCAGCGCGGCCGAGACCTGCCCCGAGAGGCGGTGCACCGCGCGCGGCAGCGGGTCGAAGCGGCGCTCGCGCTTCTCGACGAGGTAGCGCTCGTAGCCGGCGAAGAGCTCGTCGCCGCCGTCGCCCGACAGCACCACGCGGACCTCGGCGCCCGCCATCTTCGACACGAGGTAGGTCGGGATGGCCGACGAGTCCCCGAAGGGCTCGTCGAGGTGCCACACCAGGTCCTCGAGCGACGGCAGCACGTCGGGCTCGAGCACCATCTCGTGGTGCTCGGTGCCGAAGGCTCGAGCGACCAGGCGGGCGTAGCCGAGCTCGTCGAAGTCGGGCTCGGCGAAGCCCACGCTGAACGTCTTGACGGGCCGGCTGCTGGCGCGCGCCATCATGGCGACCACCGTGCTCGAGTCGATGCCCCCGCTGAGGAAGGCGCCCACGGGCACGTCGCTCACCATGTGCAGGCGCGTCGCCTCCTCGAGCCGGTGCACGAGCTCGGCCTCGAGCTCCGCGGGCGAGGAGCGCGTGTCGGGCTCGAAGCGCACGTCCCAGTAGCGCTCGATGCGCGGCTCACGCCCGGGCTCGGCCACGAAGAGGTGCGCCGGCTCGAGCTTGCGAACGCCGGCGAGGATGCTGCGGTCGGCGGGCGTGGTGAGGAAGGCGAGCAGGTGGTTCAGGGCGGCGGGGTCGACGCGGCGCGGGAGGTCGGGCAGCGCGCAAAGCGCCTTGAGCTCGGAGGCGAAGCACAGGCGCGCCCCGGTGGAGGCGAAGTACAGGGGCTTGATGCCCAGCCGGTCGCGCGCGACGAGCAGCGTCCTCTTCGGCGCGTCCCACACCGCGAAGGCGAACATGCCGCGCAGGCGCTCCACGCAGCGACTGCCCTCGTCCTCGTACAGGTGAACGATGGTCTCGGTGTCGCTCGCGGTGGCGAAGCGGTGGCCGCGGCGCTCGAGGTCGGCGCGCAGCTCGCGGTAGTTGTAGATCTCGCCGTTGAGCACGGCCCACACGCGACCGTTCTCGTTCGAGATCGGCTGATGGCCGCCGGCGAGATCGATGATGCTGAGCCGGCGCATCCCGAGGCCGACGTCGGCATCGACGTGGAAGCCCTCGTCGTCGGGCCCGCGGTGCCGCATCGCGGCGCACATCGAGCCGAGGTCCACGGCGGAGACGGGCGTCCCGTCGAGACTCATGATGCCAGCAATGCCGCACATCTCAGGCCCCTCGCCCGGACATCGGGCAGGCTTCGCCCCCGTCGCTGCGCCGCGACGCCCGCGGTCCGGACACCTGGGGCGCCCGCGCGAAGCGCTGGCGCGAGGACGCCGTCCGCCGCTAACCACAAGCTACCCGCTCGCCGGGCAGGGGGCATTCCGGCATACCCGGGTCGGTCAGCCAGGATGATCACCTACCCGCCATCGGGTGTCGGCCCGACACCCGGGCGTCGCTCCCGGGGCGACGGATGTCTCCGGGTGGGTGACACCCGCAAGTTTAACTAGTTGGAATGACTAGCAATAACGTTCGGCACCGCGCTTGCTTTAGCGGTTGCCCATGACGCAACGGAAACTCGAGCAGGCTGGTCGGAGCACGGGACGGTACGAGGCGGGGCGAAGCGGCGACCTGCCGCTGCGAGAGCGACGGGGTGCCCTGCTGGTGGCAGCGGGCGTGCTCGCGAGCGTGTTCGCCGCGGGCTGCTTCGACGGCGGTGCGGCCGACCAGAGCGACGTCGACGTGACCCCGGAGAAGCGCAGCGGCATTCCGAGCGGGCATGTCCGTGGCCACGGCACGGGAGGCAGCGGCGGCACCACGACGACCTCGACCAGCACGTCGACCTCGACCAGCACGTCGACCTCGACCAGCACGAGCACGACCACGACCACGACCACGGGCACGACGAGCAGCGGGACCGGCAGCGGCGGCAGCGCCGGGGTCTGCGACCCGGCGGCCCTGTCGCTCATCGAGGGCAACGCCATCTACGCGGAGCCCGCCTTGCCGGCGCTGCCCGCAGCCGGCGGCACCCTGTTCGACCCGACCTTCGGCACCGAGATCTTGCGCGTGACCGACTCCGGCGACGGCAGCAACTGCTCCGTCGCCTACTCGTACTGGCCCTCGTTCAACGTCGACGGCACCCGCCTGCAGGCGACGTGCTCGTCCGGCGCCAAGCTCTTCGACCTCGATCCGGTGAACCTCGTGCTCGGCGCCTCCCAGCCCCTGTTCGCCGCGGCGCCCCCGGGCGGAGGCATGCCGAGCGCCGAGGACGCGATCTGGAGCGGCGTCGATCCGAACGTGATCTACGCCCACGAGGGGCTGCGGATCTGGGCCTACAACGTGGTGACGCACGCCTGGACGCTCGTGAAGAGCTTCGCCGGCGTGCTGCCCCCCGGCTACCTCTGGCAGATGAGCCGCAGCATGGACGACAACGTGTTCGCCTTCACGGTAGAGGACACCTCCTGGGCCTTCGTCGGCTACGCCGCGTGGCAACGCGACACCGACACCATGCTGATCCACGAGTCGAGCTCGCTCGACGAGGTGCAGATCGACAAGAGCGGCAACTTCCTCACCGTGCAGACCGGCCTGCAGGGCGCCGGCACCGTCCAGGTGCGCGTGGCGGACCTCGTGCACGGCACCATGGTCGATCTCACCGACAACGGCCCCGACTACGCGCCGGCGCACGGCGACTCGGGCGTCGGCATCATGGTCGGCAACGACAACTGGCTGAACCGGGTCACCTACCGGAGCCTCGCCACGCCGCACGACGTGCAGACCCTGCTCTCGTACGGCAACGACTGGTCCCAGGCCATGCACACCTCGCTCCTCGCCGACGGCGACACCCACGCCTACGTGAGCCTCTATGGCTCGCATTCGACGGGCCTGTTCCACAACGAGATCATCGCCGTGGCAACCGACGGCAGCGGCAGCGTCTACCGCCTGGCGCACCATCGCTCGGTCATGAACAGCTACGAGGACGCGCCGCGCGCCAACGTCAGCCGCGACGGCTGCCGCATCGCCTTCACCAGCAACTGGGGCGGCAGCGGGCGGCGCGACGTGTTCGTCCTGCAGCTGCGCTGAACGGCGCCGTGACGGCGGCACTGCGCGGCGCGCGCTATGCTTCGCCGCGTAGATGCCCGTTCTAGAGAACACCCACACGCAGGAGGCCGGGCTCGGCCAACCGACGACGCTGGAGGTCCGCGCCGCCAGCCTCGAGGTCGTGAGCGGCCCCGACACCGGGCGCAGCGCGCGGCTCGACCAACCGCTGTTCGTGATCGGCAGCGGCGAGACCGCGGACCTGCGGCTCGGCGACGGCACCGTGTCGCGCGAGCACGTGCACCTGTCGCTCTCGGTCGCGGGCCTGCACGTCCGCGACCAGGGGAGCAAGAACGGTACCTGGCTCGGCAGCGTGCGCGTCAGCGAGGCGCTGCTCACGGCCGACGCGACGCTCTCGCTCGGCTCGACCACCATCGCCGTGCGCATCGAGGCCGCCTCGCTCGGCCTGCCGCTCAGCGCGCGCCAGAGCTTCGGCGCGGCCATCGGCGTGTCGGCGCCGATGCGGCACTTGTTCTCGATCCTCGAGCGCGCCGCGCCCTCCGACGCCACCGTCCTGCTCGAGGGCGAGAGCGGCGTCGGCAAGGAGGTGCTGGCGCGGGCCGTCCACGAGCACTCGCTGCGGGCGACCGGGCCCTTCGTGACGGTCGACTGCGGCGCGATCCCGGCCGGCCTCGTGGAGGCCGAGCTCTTCGGCCACGAGCGCGGCGCGTTCACGGGCGCGGTCGACGCGCGCGTCGGGATGTTCGAGCAGGCCGACGGGGGCACGCTGTTCCTCGACGAGATCGGCGAGCTGCCACTCGATCTGCAGCCGAAGCTCCTGCGCGTGCTCGAGATGCACGCGGTGCATCCGGTGGGCGGCAAGGGCGACCGCCCCGTCGACGTGCGGATCGTGGCCGCCACCAATCGCCGCCTGATGGAGGCCGCGCGCCGCGGCGAGTTCCGCCAGGATCTCTTCTACCGCCTGGCCGTCGTGCGCGCGACGATCCCGCCTCTGCGCGACCGACCCGAGGACGTCCTGCCCATCGCCTCGATGATGCTGCGGCGCGTGGCCCGCGACCCGCGCGTCGAGATCCCGCCGGATCTCGCGGCCATGCTGCGCTCCTACTCGTGGCCGGGCAACGTCCGCGAGCTGCGCAACGTCATCGAGCGCTACAACCTGTTCGGCGCGCGGACGGCCGCCACGCTCTTCGACGGCGCGCCCGAGATCCCGGAGGACGAGACCTGGGCGAGCTTGCCGTACGGCGACGCCCGGCGTGCCGCCCTCGAGCGCTTCGAGGAGCGCTACTTCCCCGCCGTGCTCGAGCGCGCGGGCGGCGTGGTGTCGCGCGCGGCCGAGCACGCGAAGGTGGCGCGACCGAGCTTCTACCGCATGCTCGAGCGGGTGCGCGCCCGGCGCGCGACGGGCTGAGCCTCGACTTCGCGCGAGCGCGAAGGCTCCAGACCACGGCCTGCGGGCTTCGGGGAGGGTAACCGTTCACGGCTACCGCCCCTGCTCCTGCCTGCGGGGCCGAGTTTTCACTGACTCGTGGCGGCGGCCGCGAGCCCTACCGCCTTCCTGTTCGACTTCGGCCGCTGCCGCACGAGCCAGCGCGGATGGCAGGCTGAGCGGAAGACGGGCGGCACGGCGGCCGGGGCGGGTTGTCGGGCGCGTCCCTGGGTGTTACTTTGGTGTCACCGTGAAGACGTCGACGACGATCAAGCTGCCCCGCGAGCTCAAGACGCGCATCGCTCGCGTCGCGAAGAAGATCGGCCGGACCCCGCACGCGTTCATGCTCGACGCCCTCGAGCGACAGACGGACCGCGAGGAACGGCTGGAGGAATTCGTCACGGAAGCGCTCGCGTCCGATCGAGCGCTCGAGGCTGGAGGCGAAGTCTACGCCGCCGCGGACGTCCACGCGTGGCTCGAGCGCCTCGCGCGCGGCGAGAGCCCGGCGCGGCCGAAGCCGTGGCGCGGGTAGTCTACGCGGCGAACGCCCTCGCGAACCTGGAGCACCGGTTCGCGTTCGTGGCGACCCGAGCGCCCGACGCGGCGCTCGCGGCCGTCGAGGCCATCCGGGGCGCCGTCGAAATGCTCGCGCACCATCCTCTGATCGGCCGGCGCGTGAAGGCGGACCTCCGAGAGCTCGTGATCTCGTTCGGCCACACCGGCTACGTCGCCCTCTACCGATTCGAGCCGTCGCGCGACGAGGTTCGGGTTCTGGCGATTCGCCACCAGCGGGAGCTCGACTACCCGGGCTAGCCCCGGCGACTACTGATAACTGACAACTGATAACTGACCACTGCTCCCTCATTTGCGCAGCAGCGTGTCGCGCACGATCCACCACAGGATGCGTGGCTTGTGAGCCGCCTGCGACAGCGCGTAGGGCAGCCAGGCATTGCCGTAGGCGACGTAGAAGCGCACGGGCGTGCCCAGCGTGCGGGCCTCGGCGAGGGCCTGGCGCGACGGCAGGCCGGTGAGCAGCTCGTGGCTGCAGGGCGTCCCGCGTTCCCGCAGGCGGCGCAGCGCCTCGCGGCCGAGCTCGAGGTCGTGCGTCGCCACCCCCACGTGGCGAGCGCGGCCGGCGAGCCGGTCGACGACGCCGAGGAAGCCGGCGCGGGGGTCGATCGGTGGCCCCTCGAGGTCGGGCCACTGCCCCTTGACCACGCGCACGGAGAGGCCCATCTCCACCGCGCGGTCCGCGTCGGCGACGCTGCGCCGCCACCCGCCGGGCAGGGTGCAGCCGAAGTCGTCGTGGCGCGCCGCCGCGCCGGCGATGAGCGCGAACGTGCGCTCGACGCCCTCCGGCCCGAGCGAGTCGAAGTGGACGCGGCGCCCGGTCGCGTGCGCGCGAAGGACGACCTCGCCGAGCAGCGCCGCGTCGAACCCGAAGGCGTCGGGTTTGACGGACCGGTAGCAGTCGAAGGACTGGTCCGCGGCGACATCGAGCGACGCCATGGCCGCGAGCGACGCGAGGTAGACGTCGATCACCTGCCGCGGCGACTCGCCCGCCCCGTCCCAGAACCCGAGCGTGCTGGCGAGACCGCGCTGCCACAGCTCGCGGCACACCCGCACGCCGTCGGAGAGCTCCGGCCCGGCGATGTAGGCGCGCGCCGCCCGAGCGGCGACCGGCTGCCACAGCGGCCGCAGGACCTTCTCGACCGCGGCGTTCACGACCGCACCCCCATTCGCTCACCGACGTCGTGGGCCGCCCGCTCGCCGGCGTCGAGCGCCAAGGCAGCCATACCCGCCCAGCCGTAGGGGTACACGCGCACCGAGACGCAGGCCCGCTCGGCGTCGGTCCACGTCCGGGTCCACGGCTCGACGCCGCCGAGAAACTCGTAATGAGACAGGCCGCGCTCCGCGGCGTAGCGGAGGGTCTCCGCCACGAGCAGGCTGCCCGGCGAGCAGCGCGCGAACTCGTCGCGATAGCCGATCTTGAGCAGCCAGTAGCCGTGGTCCCATTCGGCCGCCAGCTGCGTGGCTGCCGCCCGCTCGTCGATGCGCAGGAAGGCCACGCGCAGGATCCCCTTGCGAGCGGCGGCGCGCCCGTAGCGGCGGTAGAAGAGGCCCCGCGCCCGATCGATCGAGAGCGCGCTATCGGCAGCGCCCTTCCAGCTTGCCGCCTCCACCTCGTAGACCTCGTCGAGCAGGCGATCGACCTCTTCGGGGGTGGGAGCGAGAACCTCGCAACGGACGGTTCCGAGCGCCGTGGCATGCCGTCGAGCGCGCCGCAGATCCGAGCGGTAGCGACCGACGAGCTTCTTGTCCGGCTCGAGCCAGCCCGCGTCGAGGGCGATGAAGGGCGCGGCGACCACCGGCCGCGCGACGAAGACCCCCCGCCCCTCGGACGCCTGCCGCAGCGCCGCCACGACGGGGGAGTCGGCCGGCACGCGGCGCAGGAAGATGGGGCGCCCGATGCGGAGCAGGGCCTCTGCGAGCGCCGGCAGCGCCGCCGCGTCCTCGTAGAGCAGGTCCATCGGCTCGTAGAGCTCCTTCACGCCGGGCAGCTCGAGCCGCCCGAGCACGCCGTCGCGGCGCTCGAGCGGCGCCATGGCCATCCCGTGCACCGGACTCGTCACCGCGAGGACCTCGAGCCCGCCCGGGGGCCCGAAGGTCGCGGCGTAGGCCTCGCTCCAGGCGCGATCCTGCGTGACGCCCGTGCCCGGCCGAGCCGCGAGCCCGTCCCAGACGGGCGCGAGCTCGGCGAGCTCGTCGGGGTTGCGGGCCACGCGCGTCACGACTCCGTCCGGCGCGCGCCGCCGCGCGGGCGTCCGGGGCCCACCGCTGCTCACGGTCGTCCACGCCATGACTAGGACCTCCTTCCGGTACGTTCCGTCGTGCGCCGGCGCAGGAGCGCGCCACAGCGCCGGTAGAGCTCGCGCACGGGCGCACCCAGGCCGAGGCGCGCGCCGAGCGCCAGGTAGACGACGAGGAAGACCGTGCCGCTCGCCGCGAGCCGCGCGAGGCGCGGCGCGTTCGCTGCGGCGCTCGCGAGGACGAACGCCGCTGCGCCTGCCCCGGCGCTCGCACCGAGCGTCGCGAGCAGGCGGCCCCACGGCAGGAGCTCGCCGAGGGGCCCCGCGAGGTGGTGCGCGACCCGAGCCACCGCCGCCACCTTGGCGACGGCGGCCGCCCCGATGGTGCTCACGACCGCACCGACGAGCCCGAGCGGCCCGAACAGGAGCGCGAGCAGGACCGCCGCCGCCACCAGGCGCAGCAGGCCCTGCACCAGCAGGAACCACGTGTCCCCGGCGGCCCGCAGCGAGGAGTCGCTCGGCAGGCACGCGCACAGGATCGGCAGCGACGCGAGCACGAACAGCGGCCCGCTCGCCGCGTAGCGCGTGCCGAAGAGGAACACGATGAGGTCCGGCCCGAGCGCCACGATGAGGGCGAGCAGCGGCACGAGCACGTAGGCGAGGCGCGCCGTGGTCTCGCGCCACAGCCCGAGCGCCAGCGGCCGGTCGGTCGGGCTCTGGCCCATGCGCACCATGAGCACGTTGCCCGCCGCGGTGGCCACGTAGTCGACGAGCGGGATCTGGAAGCACGCCACCGAGTAGATCGCGAAGGTGGCGACGTCGAACTGGTTCGAGACGACGTAGAGGTGCGCCTGCGCCTGCACCGTGTCGATGACGACGGCCAGGGCGAAGGGGAAGGTGTAGCGGAACTGCGTCGCCGCGAGCGGGCGCGAGAGCCGGAACCCGCCGCGGTAGCGGCGTCCGACCACGACGAGGGTGACGAGCAGACGCAGCACGGCGAAGGCGACCGCACCCACGAGCAGGGCGGAGACGCTGCCCACGAGCGCCGCGGGCGCCACGAGGAGGACGGCGCGCGCGAGATCGGACACGCAGTAGGCGCCGGCGGCGGTGCGGAAGCGCCGCTCGGACACGAGCACGATCTCGAGCACCGACGAGCACAGCATGCAGAACAGGAACACGCCGATCGCGGGCAGGTGCGCGGCGATGCGCGCGTTGCCGAGCAGAGCCGCGAGCGGCCGCGCCCCGAGCGTGAGCGCGAGGGCGCAGCACAGGCCGGCCCCCGCGAGGATCGTCAGCGCGTTGCCGACGTAGCGCCCGCTCGCCTGCCCGGCGCGCGGCAGGAAGTAGTAGAGCGACTCGGCGAACCCGAGCTGGGCGATGAGGTAGAGCGAGCCGAAGACGAGGAAGAGCTGCCGGTAGGCGCCGAAGTCGTCGGTGCCGAGCACCCGCGCCAGCACCACCGGAATGAGGAAAGTCCCGACCTGGCCGCCCAGGCGGCCAGCGACGAGCCAGGGCACGGGGCGCCTCGTCTCCATCGGTTCGGGTCCTCGTGTTCCGGGCTCACGCGCCGAGCCGCGCGCGGCGTGCGCGGGCGGTCGCGGCGAGGCCGCTCTGTCCGTGGTCGCGCCTGCACGGGTCGAACCACGGCACACCGCAGTGCGTCTGCAGACCGAAGATGGCCTCCGAGAAAGCGCCGTCGTAGCCGGCGGCCGACTGCTCCCAGAGGATCCTCCTCGGAATGGTGAGCATCGGCTCCTCGGGGTCGCGGTGCAGACACGCCGTGTAGGCATAGGCGTAGCCCGCGTCGGCGACCGCCCGCACCACCGTCTCGTCGAAGTCGCCGTCGGGGTAGGCGAAGTGCTCGACCGGGCGCCCGAGCATGGCGGCGAGCTCGCGCCGCGAGGCCGTGACCTCGAGCGCCAGGCTGGGGAGGCTCTCGCCGACCAGGCGCCGGTGCGAGCGCGAGTGCGAGCCGATCGTCAGGCCGGCTTCCGAGAGCGCGCGCAGCGCCTCGCCGTCGACGGTCGCGCTCTCCCGCTCGCGCGCGACGAGGGCGGGCCCGGCGGCACGCTCCACGCAGCTCGCGGTCGCCTCGAGCGGCTCGTTCTCGCACGACTCGAGCAGGGTGCGCAGCGCTTCGTAGGGGTGGCGGCGCCCCAGCGCCACGGCGCCGAGCAGCGGTCGCAGCGACGCAGGCACGGAGGGCGGCGGCTCGCGCCGGGTGGCGCGCAGCCAGCACAGGGCGGCGAAGAGCCGGTCGTGCAGCAGCGCCTTGCCGCCGGCGACGGCGCCGGACACGACGAAGACAGCCGCCGGCACGCCGAGGCGCCGGAGGACCGGCAGGGCATGGGTGAGCACGTCGCGGTAGGCGTCGTCGAAAGTGACGGCGCAGACGGGCGCGTCGACCCGGCGCGCCAGCAGCGCACCGACCTCGTCGAGCGAGGCGAAGCGCCGCCGGCGACCGAGGTACTCGAGCTGACGCGCCAGCGTGGCCACGCCGATGGCGATGCCGGGCATGAGGTCCGGTGCCCGCGGGTCCTCGACCACTCGGTGGTAACCGATGACGATGGGCCCGCGCTCTTCGAGCCAGGCGTCGAGGCGCGCCCAGGTCGCCGCCTCGCACACGGCTGTCTTGATGATCCGCCGGATCATGGCGCACCTGCCTGGCCCTCGAGCGGCCCGCCCCGGCGCCGCTCGCGCGCCCGGTCCAGGGCATCGAGCGCCCGGCGCGCGAGGGTGCGACCGCTGCGCTCGGCGTGCGCCACCCCGCGGTACGCCCAGCCGCGCGGCCCGGGGGGATAGAGCTCGAGGCGCACGAGGCGCCGCGCCGCGGGTGCCCAGCGCCGCTTGTAGTCCTCGGTCCCGTGCAGGAAGTCGAACTCGGCCGCCCCCTCCGCGATAGCGCTCTCGATCGACAGCCCGCACGCCACGAGCCCGACGCTGTCCGCCGCGAACGCGGGGTCGAAGCCGGTCTGGTAGTAGTAGAACACGTCGCCGTAGCGGAAGCCGTACACCCCCGCGACCGCGCGACCGTCGAGCCGCAGCAGCTGCAGCCGCAGCCAACCGCGCCGGAGCGCGAGCGCGCTCAGGGCCTCGTGGAAGGCGCGAAGCTCGGGCCGCGCGAAGGCGCCGACGTCGCCACGTGTCTGCCAGCGGGCAGCATGCAGAGTGAGGAAGGTCGCGAGGGCGGGGCCGCGCTCCGCCTCGGAGCGCACCGTGTCGAAGGAGACGCGGTGCTTGCGCGACAGGACCCGCAGGTAGCGCCGGTAGGCATGGCGGTGGCCGTGCGAGAGCGTCGCGAGGTACCCCTCGAAGCTCTGCGACTCGAAGCGGACGTAGGGCGAGAGCTCGTCCGGCCGCGCCTCGAGCGTGAAGCGCTGCGCGGCGAGCCGCCGGCACAGCGTCGCGAGGAGGCACGACTCGTCGCGCAGCCGCCGGAAGGCGAAGACGTGGTGCTCGGACGCGAGGTGCTGCGCGAGCGCCTCGAGGCACGCCGCCTCGCAGTCGCGCGCCACGACGAGATCACCATGGTCGGAGCCCACGTCGCCGGCGCCGAGCAGCTCGATGCAACCGAAGGCGGGATGGGCCGCGGGGGTCGCCGCCCGGAAGGCGAACGGCGCGATGGCCACGAGCTCGCCGCCGCGCCGCACCGTGCGCACGCACAGCCGGTGGCCGGCGCCGAGGTGCTGCCACCAGGTGTGCAGCCACTCGAAGGTCGAGAAGAGCCGGTCGCTGCTGCTGCGCGCGAGCAGCGCCTGCCATTCGGGGCCGAGGCGCTCCAGCTCCTGCGGTTCACGGACTGCGGCGACGACGAGAGGGGTCATGGGATCCTCGAAGGTGGCTGGCGGGGTAGGCCCCGCCGTCGGGGCGGTGCGCTCGGGTCACGCTGCTTGCGGAAGCCTGCGTCCCCGCACCCGCAGGGCGAGCTCGGCGTAGAGCGCCTCCGTGTCGCTCACCATGCGCTGCAGGGAGTAGCGCTCGCACGCCACGCGCCGGGCCTCGGCGCCGAGGCGCATGCGGAGCAGCGGCTCGTCGAGCAGGCGCCCGACCGCGTGTGCGAGTGCCGCCGCGTCGTGGGGCGGCACGAGGAGGCCCGAGCGACCGTCCTCGACCGCGCGGGCATGGTCGCCGACGCGCGTCGCAACGAGGGCCACGCCCGCCGCCATCGACTCGAGCAGCGAGTTCGACAGCGCCTCCGAGCACGAGGGCAGCACCGACACCGCTGCGTCGCCGAGGATCTCGGGAATGTCGGCGCGACGACCGGTGAAGTGGAGCCGGTCGCCGAGCCCGAGCTCCGTGGCTCGCCGCTCGAGCTCGGTGCGGTACGCGCCGGGCAGCGCGCGCCCTTCGCGCATGGTGCAGGCGTCGCCCACGACGAGGAAGCGCGCCTCGGGATGACTCTCTTCGAGCCGCTTGGCCGCGTCGATGAAGTCCTCGAGCCCCTTCTGCGGCGCGAGCCGCGTGACGACGGCGACGATGGGCGCCGTCGGCGCCCAGCCGAGCTCCGCCCGCAGGCCCGTCGATCCCGCGGCGGCCGCGTAGCGGGCCGTGTCGACGCCGTTCGGGATGAGACACACCCGATCCGCCTGCAGGGCGCTCGTGACGAGCTCGTCCCGCACGGAGGCGGCGTTGACGATGACGCGGTCCGCGAGCGCGAGCGCCAGGCGATTCGCATGCCGCTTGGCGGGGCTCAGCAGCGAGCTCTGCTCGCGCACCGAGCCGATGGTCACGGCCCGGCTCCCCAGGCGCGCGGCCGGCAGGGCGAACACGTTGGCGTACAGGCCGAAGGTGTGCACGACATCGACGCGCTGGGCCCAGAGGTGCTCGGCGAAGCGCAGCTGCTGGCCCATGGTGTGGAGCCCGTACAGGCGGCGGATCGGGAACTCGCTCACGCGCACACCGCAGGCGACCACGTCGGCGAGCAACGCACCCTGACGCCGCAGACAGGCGACGCTCACGTCGAAGCGCGTCGGGTCCATGCCCTGGAGCAGCGCCAGGTGCTGCCGCTCGGTGCCTCCGACCTCGAACATCGTCGTGAACTGCAGGACGCGAATGCGGTCATCCATGTGCGGCCTCGCGATCGTGAATGCCTCGGGCGGCGAGGGCGAGGCCGCCCACGTAGAACACGTAGAAGTGGTAGGCGGCGGGGTGGAACAGCGCCGCGACCGCGAAGGCGAGGAGCGAGAGCTCGAGGCCGCGGGCCAGGTGCGCGAGTCCGGCGCGTGCGCCGCCGCGTCCCGCCCGCTCCCGCAGCAGCGTCCGCAGGCGCCACCAGCACCCGAGGAACAGCGCGAGGAACAGCGCCAGGCCCACGAGGCCGAGGTCCGCCGCCACCTGCAGGTACACGTTGTGCACCATGCGCCAGCCGCCCACGTCCTCGGTGATGGGGATGATGTTCATGCCGAGCCCGACGCCGCACACGGGGTGGGCCACCACCACGCGCAGGGCCGCGCCCATGAGCGTCCAGCGTTCCTGCGCGGAGCCCGTCGGGTCCGAAGAGATGTCGGTCACGGTGCCGAGGTGCTGACCGTAGTTGCCGGGCAGGACCGCCACGAGGACGAGCGCGCCCGCGACGCCGACGGCGCCCCAGATGCGCCGCGCCCCGCGCAGCGTCGACAGGACGTGCGCCACGGCCACGACGAGCAGCGTCAGGAAACCCGCGCGCGAGAAGGTCGCGACGATGCCCGCCGCCTCGAGACCCATGACCCCGAGCAGGAGCGCGCGCACGCTCCAGCGCTTGTGCGCGTGGAACAGGGCCAGCGTGAGCGGCAGGAGGAGGTTGAGGACCAGGGCGAGGTCGTTCGGGTTGGCGGTCAGCGGCGCGTCGAAGCCCGCGATGCGCTCGAGCCCCGGCGCGCCGCCCTCGAGGTGCTTGCCCGTGGCGAAGTTGCGGAGCGCGGTCACGGCGAGCATCGCCCCGAGCCCGCTCAAGAGCCAGAAGAGCCCGCGCAGCCGGCGCGTCGTGTCGACGACCCCGGCGATCAGCCACAAGACGAGGAGCGACTTCACGAAGAGGTCGCGGAAGAGCTCGACGCTCCCTCCAGGCCAGACGGAGATGGGCGTCGTCGCGATGGCCCAGAGCCCGAGCAGCAGCGCCGGCAGGGTCCCACGCGGCAGCGCCAGCACCGACTGGCCACGGGCGAGGCGGTCGACGAGGTGCGCCGCGATGGCGAAGCCCGCCGTGAGGAGCGCGATGCGCAGCGTCGCGAGCACCGGGAAGGTCGTCTGCGGAGCCGTGAGCAGCACGAAGGTGAAGGCGCCGAGCGCGAACACGGGCACGGCGCTCGACCGCGGCGTGCGCTCTTCGCGGCCCCACCACGGCACGCCGGCGCGCGCGCGGGGCGCGCCGCGCCGACTCACGGCCGTCAAGACGGGCTCTTGCATGGGTGGGTGTGCTCGCTCGAGGAGGTGGCCGTCACGGCCGGCAGCAGGGCCAGGATGGCCTGCCCCAGCTTGACGGGGTCGTGGCGCACGAGGTGCCCGGGTGCCGCGAGGTCCGCCTCGACCACCTCGCAGCCGAGCGCCCGGAGCTCGGCGCGGTCGATCTCGACCGGCACCGCCCCGGCCTCGCGGTAGCTCGCCACCACCGGCGCCGCGAGCGGCGTCCGGTTGACGAGCACGTGGTCGATCCGCAAGCAGGGCGCGTGGCGGAGGATGGCACGCACCATGTCGGCCGCGCTGTGGTCGTCGGTCTCACCGGGCTCCGTCATCAGGTTCGCGACGAGCACGACCGAGGCGTGCGAGCGAGCGATGCCGAGGCAGAGCTCGCCGAGGAGCAGCGGCGGGATGAGGCTCGTATACACGCTGCCCGGACCGATCACGACGAGATCGGCGTCGCGCACGGCGTCGCACGACTCGGGCAGCGCCCGCACCGCGCTCGGGCGCAGACGCACGCGCTGGATGCGTCCGTGCGCCCGGGGGATCCGAGACTCGCCCTCTACCCAGGTGCCGTCCTCGAGCTCTGCCGCCAGCGCGACGTCGTCGTCCGTGCAGGGCAAGACGCGCCCTCGCACGTGCAGCAACTTGCCGGCCAGCGCCACGGCGCGGTGGAAATCGCCGCCGCCGATGTGCGACAGCGCCGCGATGACGAGGTTGCCGAGCGAGTGCCCGCCGACGTCGTCCTCTCCGTCGAAGCGGAACTCGAACAGAGCGCTCACCAGAGGGTCGCACGCCGCGAGCGCCACGAGGCAGCGCCGCACGTCGCCCGGCGCAGGCAAGGCCGAGCTCGCGCGCAGCCGGCCGGAGCTGCCGCCGTCGTCCACGACGTTCACGATGGCGGTGAGACACGCGTCCTCCCGCGCCCGCTGCCGCCGCTCCCCGGCGAACATCGCGGTCTTGAGGCCGCGGAGCGTGGCGGACAGCCCCGTGCCTCCGCCGATCGCGACGATGCGCGGCCCGACGACGGCGCCGCGCCCGCGACGCGGCCTCGCAACCTCGGCTGATCCAGCGACTGCCATCTCGTCCTCCAGCGAGGGGTGCGGCTCCGTTGCCCGGCCCCACCCACCGGCGACGCACGTGTGCGGCTCACCTCTCACGCGGCACGTCGCGCGGGTGCGCGCGCCGCCGGTGTCGGGGCTCCCGCCGGGAGCTGCCGGCGTCCGTGGATACGAATCGGCTGCGCGTCGGCGACGAGGTCGCCCACCCCGGCGGCGCGGAACCAGCCCAGGACCTCGGGATAGGTGTGCTTCCACTGGTAGGTGGGCGTGTACCAGTCGAAGGTGTCGAGCCAGCGCCAGCGCCAGCGCGGCTCCTCGGAGATCGGTGCCACCAATCGCAACGCCTTGCCGAGCAGCGGCGCGCGGTACAGCGGATAGGCGAAGACCGCGTAGCTCGCGACGGCGAGCATCACCTGCGGGGGGAGCTTCGTCGTGACCTTGCGGATGAGGTCGGGCGCCTTGTCCGCGATCCCGTTGCGCGCGTAGACGTAGATCGCCACGTCGCCGCCCGACCGGCAGAGCTCGGCGACGCAGCGAAAGGCGCGCGCCGGGTCGGGCGTGTGGTGCAGGACGCCGATCGAGTACACGGTGTCGAAGGACTCGGGACGGAACGGCAGCGCGAAGATGTCCGCCTGCACGAGGTCCACGCGCTCGTAGCCCCGCAGGTTCTGGGCGGCCGCGTCCACGGCCTCGGTCAGGTCGATGCCGACGACCTCGGCGCCCTTGCGCGCCGCCACCTCGGCGAAGCGCCCCGCTCCGACGCCCGCGTCGAGCATGCGTCGGCCGGCGTAGTCGGCGTCGCCGTAGCCGGTCGTGGCCGCGAGCTGGCGTTCCGAGTCGTCCGCGCCGTTCCGCGCGTCGATCTGCACGCGTCGAAACCAGTGCCACTCGCGTCCGAAGCTCGCGGCATACGCGCCGTTCGCGACGAAGCGCGGGATCCCGTCGCGCACCGGGTAGCTCTGGCCGCAGGCGCCGCACACGAGCTCCCCCCGGGCGATCTCGCGACCGAGGCGCACGGCATGGCGCAGCTCGAGCGCGCCATGACACCGGACACACACGAGCGACGAGAGGAGTTGCTGTTTCATCGTGATGCCCTCGCGGTCAGCTCCGTCAGTGGAAGCGCCCCGGGCGCCTTGCGGCGCCGCACCAGGCTGAGCAGCGTCGCGGGCACGAGACCGAGATCGAGCCACGCGGAGCGGTGCTTCAGGTAGTAGAGGTCGTAGCGCACCTTCTCGGTCTCCTCCGCGAGCCCGTTGGCGTAGTGGTAATGGACCTGGGCCCAACCGGTGAGCCCGGGGCGCACGAGCGAGCGGAGCGCATAGAAGGGGATGCGCTCGCGGAACAGCCGCGCATTCGCCACGGGGTGCGGTCGAGGCCCCACGAGGTTCATGTCGCCGCGCACGATGTTCCAGAGCTGGGGCAGCTCGTCGAGGTGCAATTTGCGCAGCACCCGCCCCACGCGCGTCACGCGGCCGCGATTGTCGTTCTCCCACTCGGAGTGGGGCTCTGCGGCGGGATGCATCGTGCGGAACTTGACGAGCTCGAACGTCTTGCCGTGGAGCCCCAGGCGCGCCTGTCGGAAGAACACCGGGCCGCGCGAGTCGAGCCGGATCGCCAGCGCGACGAGCGGAAAGAGCGGCGCGAGGAAGACGAGGCCGAGGACCGCGGCCGTGACGCCGAGCAGGCGCGCCACCGCCCGGTCGAGGCGCCGGCTCCCGAGGCCCGGCTCGAACAGGAGCTCGTGCGGCTCGAGAGCGCTGAAGTCGACCTTGCCGGTGAGCCGCTCCCACACCATCGCGGCGTCCTCGACCGGGACGCCGCGCGCGCGCTCCGCGAGGACGGCGGAGAGCGGGAGACGGCCGTGGGGATCGTGCAGCGACACGATGATGCGGTCGGCGTGGTGCGCGCGGATCCGCGCGGCCCAGGCCGCCTCGGCGTCGCTCTCGGGAGCGGCCGCGAGACTCTGCGCCTCGGGCAGGCGGATGATCTGCCACCCGAGCTCGGGTCGCGCGGCCACGGCTTGCAGCAGGCGGGCCACGTGGGGGCCCCAGCCGAGCACGAGGACCCGCTCGGGCTGCGTGCGGCGCGTCTTCTGCAACAGGACCCAGATGGCGAGGGCAAGGGTGAGCGCAAGGGCGAGCACGCCCGCGGTCCGGCTGGCGCTCGCGATGAGGGCTCCGCTCGCGCAGAGCGCCGCGAGCGTCGCCGCGAGGGCGACACGTTCCATCGACTTGCTGCGATGTACCATGGCCTTACCTCCGCTATTCGACCGTCACGCTCTTGGCGAGGTTGCGAGGCCGGTCCACGTCGAGGCCCCGCGCGTCGGCGACGTAGTAGGCAAAGAGCTGCAGCGGCACGACCGCTGCGAAGGGGCTGATCAAGGGATCGACGGACGGGAGCGGCAGCACGTCGTCGCACAGCTCGACCGTGTCGCGATCCTCGAGCTCGCACACGCCGATGATGCGTCCGCCGCGGGCGCGCGCCTCGATGAGGTTGGAGCGCAGCTTCTCGCGCAGGTGGTCGCGCGGCGCCACCACCACGACCGGCATCTTGTCGTCGATGAGGGCGATCGGGCCGTGCTTCATCTCGCCGGCCGGGTAGCCCTCGGCGTGCGTGTAGGCGAGCTCCTTCAGCTTGAGCGCGCCTTCGAGGGCCGTGCCTACGTTGCGACCTCGCCCGAGGAACAGGAAGTGCTCGCTGTCGGCGTAGCGCGCTGCCACGCGCGCGATCGCCTCCTCGCCCTGCAGCGCCGCTTCGAGCGCCCGCGGGATGTCGCGCAACGCGCGCACCGCGGCGCGCAGCGTCTCCGGCGCCACCACGCCCCGGGCGTGTCCGAGCTCGAGCGCCACGAGGTGGAGGACGGCCATGGAGGCGAGGTAGGTCTTGGTCGAAGCGACGCTGATCTCCGGTCCGGCGTGCATGCACAGCGTGCGGTCCGCCGCCCGCGTCAACGACGAGCTCACGACGTTGCACACGGCCCAGAGGGGCGTGCCGCGGTGGCGCAGCTCGCGGGCCGCGGCCAGCGTGTCGGCGGTCTCGCCCGACTGCGAGACGCAGAGCGCCAGCGTGGCACCGTCGACCACCGAGTCGGCGTAGCGCAGCTCGTGTGCCCAGGCGGCCTCGCAGGGCAACCGCGCCAGGCTCTCGATCGCGATGCGCCCCGACAGCGCCGCGTGCCAGCTGGTGCCGCACGCGGCGATGACCACCCGGTTCACCCGGCGCGCCAGCGCGGCGTCGACGGGCTCGGGCCCGAGCGCGACGCGGTCGCCCACGAGGTAGGCGCCGAGCGCGTCGCCGAGGACGCGGGGCTGCTCGTGGATCTCCTTCAGCATGAAGTGCTTGTAGCCACCGCGCGCGGCCTGCTCGACCGACCAGGCGACGTGGCGCGGCCCGCGCTCCACCAACCGGCCCGCTGCGTTCCAGATGCGAGCACCGCCGCTCGTGAGCTCGGCGACCTCGCCGTCCTCGAGGAAGATCGCGTCCTCGGTGCGCCCGAGCAGCGCGGTGACGTCGGAGCCGAGCAGAACCTCGCCGCAGCCCAGACCGAGCACGAGCGGCAGACCGTTGGCGGCTGCGATGATCTGGTTGGGCTCGCGCGCGCACAGCACGGCGAGCGCATACGACCCGCGCATCCGGCGGAGCGCGGCGCGCACCCCCTCCCTCAGGGTGGCGCCCCGCGCCATCGCCTGCGCGACGAGCTGCGCGATGACCTCCGTGTCGGTGTCCGAGCCGAAGACGCAGCCTTCGTCGCCGAGCTCGTGGCGCAGCTCGAGGAAGTTCTCGACGATGCCGTTGTGCACCAGCGCGACGTCGTTCACCTGCTGCGGGTGCGCGTTCTTCAGCGACGGTGCGCCGTGGGTCGCCCAGCGCGTGTGACCGATGCCCGTCGCGCCGGCGAGGGGCTCGCGCCCGAGCATCGTCTCGAGCGCCGCGAGCTTGCCCACGCTGCGCCGCACCAGGGTCTTGCCCTGGTCCACCACGGCCATCCCGGCGGAATCGTAGCCGCGATACTCGAGACGCCGCAGGCACTCGAGCAGGACTGGCACGGCGTTCTCTGCGCCCGCATATCCGACGATGCCGCACATGGTGGAGGACCGATCCTTTCTCGGCTCGATCGCCGCCGCGCCGGGCGCGCGGGCGCCTCGGGGATGCGAGCGCGCGGGGTCGGCGCGGGCCGACGACCGGACGGCCGCCGCGAGCTCAATGCGGGCGGCCGTAGTGCGAGTAGTAGCGATGCGAGCGCGCCCAAGCGGGCTCGTCGGCCTCGTTCAGGACCAGGCCGAGGACCTGGCGCGGCGGCAGGGAGCTCAGGGCCTCGCCGAGCAGGTGGTGGGAGGTACGGTGGGCCCGTACGACGATGAGGAAGCCGTCGCAGAGGGGCGCGAGGGCGCGGCAGTCCGCCATCGGGACGATCGGCGGAGCGTCCACGATCACGTAGTCGTAGGTCTTGCGGGCCGCGGCGAGGAGCTCGGCGATCCGTGGCGACTCGACGATCTCGTGCGCCGCGTCGGTGCGACTGCGCGACGGGACCACGGCAAAGGGGAAGAGCTCCGGGATGCGGACCACGACGTCGTCGAGGCCGAGCGCGCCATTGCTCGCCACTTCGCCTAGGTCGTGCCCCGGGAACGGCTCCATGCCGAGCGCGCCCGCGACCGCGCTGCAGCGGAAGTCGGCGTCGACCAGGAGCACGGAGGCCCCGGGGAGCTCGGCCAGCGCCGCCGCGAGGTTGATCGCCGTCGTGGTCTTGCCCTCGCGGGCGGAGGGGCTCGCGATGGCGAGGATGTGCCAGCGCTCCCGGTCGAAGTGCGTGAGGGAGCGGCGCACGGTCCGGTAGCGATCGGCCTCCCACGACGCCGGGCGCAAGAGCACCACCGCGCGCTCGCCCACACCGAGTGGCTGCATGTCGCTCACGGAGCACCTACTTCACGAGCATCCGGGCGATGCTCTGGTTGTCGTTCGCGACGGCGTACGCCGCACCGAAGGCCGCCGCCGACACCGCGACGATGGCGGCAAGGTAGAGGCCGCGGACGAGCAGCTTGTGCCGCGCGTCCCTGCCGGTGGCGATGTGCGGAATGGTCGCCAGCACGGGGACGCGGGTGAACTTGCGCAGATCGCCGGCCGAGTGGAACGAGCCGTCCAGGTGCTCGGCGGCAAGGACGGCGAGCCCGGCGCCGAACAGCGCGAGCACCAGGCCGACCGCCAGCAGACGGAAGCGGTTGGGGCCGGCCGGGCTCGCGGGCGGGACGGCCTCCTCCACCACCCGGAACGGCGTGAACTGCCCGTCGGCGCCGAGCGCGGCGCGCGTCTCCTCGTAGCGCTGCAAGAGCGCCAGGTACGCGGCACGCAGCCCGTCGTAGCGCGGCAGGAGCGCGGAGAGCGCATCGAGCCCGCCCGGCGCCGCGAGGCCCATCTTCTCGATGAACGCGATGCGCTGCTCGACCATCCGCTCCTCGTCGAGCAGGCTCTGGAGCTCGCCCTCGACCTCGGGCAGGACGATCGCGCGCACCCTCGGGCGCGGGCGCCCGTCGGGCGCGGCCTTCGTCGGAGACGGTGCCGGGCTGACGTCGGCGACGCGCGGTGCGTAGCGCGACGCCCGCAGGGCCGCGAGGTGGCCCTTGACGACCTCGAGCTGGCGCTTGACCTGGACCACCGCCGGGTGCTCGTCGGTGTAGCGGCTGCGCAGATCGCGCAGCTCCGCCTGCAGACGGGTGAGCTCGGCCTCGGCCTCGGGCAGGCTCGGCGGCACGGTCGGCGGGGACGCCGCGGGCGGCGGTGGGGCGGGTGGCGGGCTCGGCGTGGCCTCCGCGGCGGCCCCCGGCGGCAGCGGCGCGGTGACGACGCGGCGCCGCTCGAGGTCCTGACCCCGCGCGCGAAGCCGGGCGAGCTCGGCGTTGAGCCGCTCGAGCGACGCCAGGCGCGCGACGAGCTCCGGAGGCAGCTCCCCCACCTGACCCCGCCGGATCGCGGCCATGCGCTCGTCCTCGGCATCGAGACGCGACCCGAGCGCCTCGAGCTGCTCGGCGAGCGCGCTGGTCCGGCGCACCATGCGCTCGCGCTCGGCGTCCACGTAGAACGCCACGAGCGTGTTGGCGGCGTCGGCGACGAGCGCGGGCTTGCTGCCGCGCAGGTTGACCGTGATCGAGATGCTCGTCTTGGCCCCCGAGAGGTCGGCCGAGGCGTTGACGATGTCGATGTCGCGCAGCAGCGCCTCGGCGGCGAGCGCCGGGGTGACCCCGGCCCGCGTCAAGCCGAGGTCCGCGGCCAGCACCTGCAGCCGCGGACGGCTCAGGTTCTCGAGCGTGAGGGCCTGGACCTGCGCCTCGATCTCCGCGCGACCCGTGCCGGGCACGAGCGGCGGGTCGATGACGAGCACGGCCTTCGCGCGGTAGAGCGGCGGCACGGCGAGGACGAACCCGAGCACGGCGCAAGCCGCGAGCGCGAAGGCAGCGAGGCCCACGGGCAAGCGGCGGCGCAGGACCGCGCGGAGCGCGGCCATCCTCGAGGTCGAGTGGCTCGCTTTCACGTTGGTTAGCCCTTCCGTCACGGCACCATCACGATGTCGCCTGGACGCAGCAGGATGTTCTGGTTGCTCGCGTCATCGACGAGCGTGTCCCGCTCGATGCGGTAGCGCTTGGCGCGGCCGGCCTCGGGCCGGATGAGGAAGAGCTCCGCGCTCGAGGCCCACACGGTGAAGCCCTTGGCCATCGCGATGGCGTCGAGCAGCGTCGTGGGGCAGATGAGCTCGAAGCGCCCCGGTGCCTCCACCTCGCCCATCACGGAGAACTTGGTGCTGTGGACCTCCTGCACCAGCACGGACACGGCGGGGTCCGGCAGGAAGCGTCGCAGCCGCACGGCGAGCGCCTCGCGCAGCTCCATCGGCGTGAGCCCGGCAGCCGGGACGTCGTCGACGAGCGGCAGCGAGATCAGGCCGTCGGGGCGCACCGGGACCTTGCGGCTCACGGCAGGGTCGTTCCACACCGCGATCTCGAGCACGTCGCCCGGACCGATCCGGTACTCGGTGGGCGCCACCCAGGCGACGTCGGCCGGCAGACGGTGGGCCGTGGCGCCGCAGGCCGCGAGCCCGAGCACGAGCCCGAACAGGAGACAGGGCGCGAGCAGACGCTCAAGCAGAGACCGCGGAGCCATACTCAACCTCCACCGCCACGCTTCGGCGCAGTAGCTCGATCGACACCACGAGCAGCTGGCGGTCGGCTCTGAGCTCGAGCAGGCAGCCCTCGACGCCGGTCAGCGGCCCACGCGTGATCCTCACGCGCTCGCCCGTGTGCAGGAACGGGTGGGGGCGCTTGGGCAGGTCCACCCGCTCGAGCTGCACGACGGCCGCCATCTCGCGGTCCGGGATCTCGGCCAGCCGGTCCCAGCGCTGGCCGATCAGCGACACGAGACCCCGCGTGTCGCGGACCTCGGCGTAGCTGTGCTGGTCGAGCGCATCGTGCAGAAACAGGTACCCCGGGAACATCGGCAGCGACACGCGGTGGGGCTCGCGGCCGCGCTGGGACCAGACCTCGATCTTGGGGAGAAACGGGTGGTAACCCTTGCCGGCGAGCTGGTCGAACACGCGCTGCTCGAAGTGGCTCCGCGTCCAGAGGGCGTGCCACTTGCCGCCGCCTCCGAGCTCGACGGGCGGGAGCACGGCGCCACATGCGCCCGCCCCCACGACCGTCATCGCTGCGCTGTTCATGGGCTTCGCCCCTTTCGGTGCGCTGGTGCACGCCTACCGCACGTCCTCGGCAAACATCGCCCGACGCAAGCCCGCTCGCATTCGGGCAAATCCCTGGGTCGGGCGGGTGCGAAGTCCGTACGGCACACCGTCGCCGGCCCCCCGGAAGCGCCGGCGCGGGCCGCGCGGCCGGGCGCCGTGCGCTCGCTTCGGGCATCGCGGCGCCGCCGCCTCGGGCCTTCACCCGGTGCCGCGCACCCGGTCCCGTGGCCATGCCAACGGTAGTACATGACCCATCCGCGACCATGGCCGTCTGGCCGACCGCGTGTGCCCGCGGCACCGCGCCCCCGTCGCGCGGCGCCGGCGCGGCTCGGCTGGGTCGCGGGAGCGGCGCTCGCCTGCGGGACCGTGGCGCCGGCCGCCCTGGCGCAGCACGTGCCGACCGAGCCGGATCCGCGCACCGAGAGCCCGCTCCGCGCCGGAGACTTCGTGTTCCACCCGGCGCTCGGCCTCGACCTCGGCTACGACTCGAACTTCGCGCGCGCCGCTCCGAGCGAGGGCGTCGAAGGCGCCCTGCGCCTGCGGCTGCGACCGAGCTTCGCCCTCGCCACCGCCGATCTCGGCCCCGCGACGGTGGAGCGGCGCGGCTACGCCCTGCGCGTGGACGTGGAAGCGAGCTACCGCGAGCTGCGCTGGCTGAAGAGCCCGGACGAGGCGCCCTGGGAGGCCATCCCGTTGCGACGCGACCTCGAGGGGGCCGTGCGCGCCGCGCTCGAGCTCGCCCCGGGCCGCGACCTCTCGGGCACGCTCAAGCTCGGCCTGGCCCGCACCACGCGCCCGAACACCGAGGGCGACCTGGCGGTGAACGAGAGCCGGCTGGCCCCGGAGGTGGCGGCGGGCCTGGGTGCCACCCTGGACCACGGCCGCTGGGTGCTCGGCGTGGCCCACCGCCTGACCGGCACGATCTTCGAGGACGAAGCCCTGCGCGGCGACGACGCGCTGCTCAACGGCTCGTCGCTCACGGCGCGCTGGCACGTCGCGCGCCGGACCGCCCTGCTCGGCGAGGCCGGGCTCGGCGTCACGAGCTACGTCCACGGAGCCGACGCGGTCGCGGGTGCGCCGAGCGCTCCGAAGAGCACCTCCTACCAGCTGCGCGCGCGCCGCGGGGTCGCGCACCTCCTCACGCGCCGCGTGGGGCTCGTCGGGCTCGCGGGCTGGGGCTCGGGCCTCTACGCCGGCTCGCTCACCGACTTCCAGAGCGTCATCGGCGGCGCGGAGCTGCGCTTCTTTCTCGAGCCGCTCGTCGAGAGCGACCCCGTCGGCACCGGCACGCCCTACGTCGCAGTCGGGTTCGAGCGCGACTTCGAGGACAGCTACCTCGGCAGCTACCTCGCCCGCAGCCAGGGCTACGCGCGCCTGAGCGCCCTCTTCGCGGGGCGGTACTCGATCGTGGCCGAGCTCGTGGTGGGGGCCGTCGCCTTCCCGGCGACACCCCTGCCGTCGGCCGCCATCGCGAGCAGCTGGGTCGACACCCGGGTCGACCTCACGTTCACGGGCGAGTGGCGGCCCGTGTCGTGGCTCGGGCTCGACGCCGGCGTCACCTACGGCGGCTACGCGAGCGAGCAGGTGATCGACCCGGGCGGCCCGGCCGAAGATCCGCTCTCCTACCAGGAGGTCACGGTCTTCTTCGGGCAGCGGGTGTTCTGGTAGCCGGCCGCCCCCGCCCCCGGCCCCGGCGCTAGCGGCGCGCGCGCTCCTCGCGGAACCAGGCCACGGTGCGCGCGAGGCCCTCCGCGAACTGCACCCGCGGCTCGTAGCCGAGGTACCGGCGGGCGTGCGAGATGTCGGCGAGCGAGTGCTTCACGTCGCCGGCGCGCGCCTCCTCGAAGCGCGGCTCGAGCCGGCGTCCGAAGGCACCCGCGAGGAGGTCGAGCACCTCGAGCAGGCTCGTGCGCTCGCCGCAGGCGATGTTGAGCACCTGGCCCGGTGCCTCGGGGGCGGTGCAGGCCGCGAGGTTGGCCTGCACCACGTTGTCCACGTAGGCGAAATCGCGGGACTGCGAACCGTCGCCGTACACGAGCGGCGGCCGGCCCTCGAGGTACGCCGTGACGAACTTCGGGATCACGGCCGCGTACTGCGACGCCGGATCCTGCCGCGGTCCGAAGACGTTGAAGTAGCGCAGCCCGACGTACTCGAGGCCATAGGTGTGGTAGAAAGCGCAGCCATACAGCTCTCCGGCCACCTTCGAGCAGGCGTAGGGCGACAGCGGCGCCGGCTTCATGCCCTCTTGCTTGGGCAGCGTGGGGGTCTCGCCGTAGGCCGACGAGGAGCAGGCCTGCACGACGCGCCGCACCTTCGCGTCGCGAGCCGCCACCAAGAGCTCGAGCGTGCCGTGGACGTTGTTGAAGTCGGTCGCGAGGGGATCGCGCACCGAGCGCGGCACCGAGGGCAGCGCCGCCTCGTGGAGCACGCAGTCGATGCCGCGCACGGCCGCCTCGACCGTCGGGCGGTCGGTGATGTCCCCGATGACGAGCTCGATCTGCGGCAGCACCGCCGCGAGATTCTCGCGGCGCCCCGTCGACAGGTTGTCGAGGACGCGCACGCCGTCGCCCCGCGCGACGAGCGCGTGCACCAGGTGGCTGCCGATGAAGCCTGCCCCGCCCGTGACCAGATACTTCGGTGTCATGTAGAGGTTGGTACGCCCGACCGCACCGCTGTCAACGCGCGCCACCTTCGCGGCGCTCCGCCTCGGGTCATTCGCGCGCGCATCCTCGGGGATTCACCGGAGGAGCGGCGCCGGCTCACGCCCGAACCAGCCGCATCGGGCCCTCGGGTGACGCTGCGGCGACCGCATGCCGCGTGTCGACGAGCAGGCGCACGCCCGCGTAGAGCGCCGGGTCCTTGAACTCGCGGTGCGCGGTGCAGAGCACGACGGCGTCGAAGCCGGCGAGCGTCTCGGCGTTGCAGGCCACCGACCGCAGGCGCAGATCGTAGGCTCGCTTCTGCGGCATCTCGGCGAAGTGCGGGTCGCAGTACGCGATCTCGGCGCCCATCTCGCGCAGCAGGTCGAGCACCTCGTAGGAAGGCGACTCGCGGTCGTCGTCGATGTCCGCCTTGTAGGACAGACCGAGGACGACGATCCTCGAGCCCTTGACGCTCTTCTCGGCCTCGTTGAGCCCCTCCACCACCTTCGAGACCACCCAGCGCGGCATGGCGCGATTCATCTCGCCCGCGAGCTCCACGAAGCGGGCCTGCACGCCGTACTCAGCGGCCTTCCACGACAGGTAGAACGGGTCGATGGGAATGCAGTGCCCCCCGAGGCCGGGGCCCGGGTAGAAGGCGGTGAACCCGAAGGGCTTCGTCTTGGCCGCCTCGATGACCTCCCACACGTCGATGCCCATGCGCTCGAAGGTGATCTTGAGCTCGTTCACGAGCGCGATGTTCACCGAGCGGTAGGTGTTCTCGAGCAGCTTGGCGGCCTCGGCCACGCGGGCGTTCGCCACCGGCACGACGCGCTCGACGGCCAGCGCGTAGAGCGCGGCGGCGGCCGCGGTGGACTCGGGGTTCACGCCCCCGACGATCTTGGGGATCGTCCGGGTGGAGTAGGTGGGGTTGCCCGGATCCTCGCGCTCGGGCGAGAAGGCCAGGAGGAAGTCCCGGGGCGTTTGCAGCCCGCCGCGCTCGAGAATCGCCCGCACCTCCTCGTCGGTCGTGCCGGGGTAGGTCGTCGACTCGAGCACCACGAGCTGCCCGGGGCGCAGGGTGCGCGCGATCTGCTCGGCGGTGCGGTGGATGAAGGAGTTGTCGGGCTCGCGGTGCCGGCCGAGCGGCGTCGGGACGCAGATGATGACGGCGTCGCACTCGACGAGGTGGCGGAAGTCTCCGCTGGCGCGGAGCCGCGCCTGGCCGACCGCCGTGGCGACGCGCGCGGCGTCGATGTGCTGGATGTACGAGCGCCCGGCCGAGATGGCCTCGACCTTCTTCGCGTCGACGTCGAAGCCCGTCACCCGGAGGCCGGCCTCCGCGAACACGAGCGCGAGCGGCAGGCCCACGTAGCCGAGGCCGATCACGCCCACCTGGGCGCGTCCCGAGCTCAGCACGTCCTGGAACGGTGTCATGTCGGTTCTCCTCGCGTTCGGACGACCGGCGATCGCGACCGCGACGGCGGGTCGGGTGCGCTGGCACAAGGATGGGGCATGGGGCTGTGGCGGCAAGGCGGGCGTTTACCCGAGCGATCGAGCCGTCGACCGTGGACTGCCGAACGGTCTGGAGCCGGGACGGCCGCGGGCGGTACACTCGCGGCGCTCGACGATGCCGGTCCCGAGACTCGACGATGCCTCGTCGAGCCGGCGGTCTCGGCGGGATGGGCGGGCCAGGAGACGGGCGCGAACGCTGAAATCTCAGACCCTTGGAGGAGTGGCCGAGTGGTCGATGGCACCGGTTTTGAAAACCGGCGTGCCCGCAAGGGTACCGGGGGTTCGAATCCCTCCTCCTCCGCCGATCGCCGGGGACGGGCGTGCGTGGCGCCCCGCCCCGCTGCCGGCGCGCGCCGCGCTCAGGCCGCGGCGAGGATGCGGCGCACACCGCGGGCGGCCACCGGCAGAGACGCGCGGCCGCGAGCGCGGTCGCCGAGGGCCCAGAGCCAGAGGCGGCTCCGGTCGATCTCGACGGGCTCGATCAGCATCTGCGTCTGGTACCACTTGTCGAGCCGCGCGCCGTCGTCGGTGGGGGGCGCGAGACCGGGCGCGAGCGCCGCGAGCTCCGCGGCCTCCGCGTCCGGCAGGCTCGCCCCGATGAGCAGGCCGGAGTCGTCGGCGAGCACGAGCCCGAAGAGGCCTTCCCGCTCGGCGACGGCCGCGAGCCAGTGCTGCAGGGCGAGGCCCGGGACGTTGCTGCGCTTCGTTCGCCGTTCGGTCGTGCTCATGGGGATCCTCGCGAGGTAGGACGATGACCCACATGGTACCGCGCGTGCGGGGCGCCGAGCCAAGTCCCCGGTGGGCGCGCGGCGCCGCTACCGAGCGCTCGGGTCCTCGGGCGCGGGCAGCGGCGGCGTGAAGCGGTCGAGCATCCAGCGCGTGAGGGCCGGGAAGTGGCGCGAGAGCGTGTAGAGCCAGGGGTAGATGACGCGCGCACGCCGGCGCTCGACCGCGCGGCGGACCCGGCGCGCGAGGGTGGCGGTGTTGCCGATGGGCAGCAGGCGCACGGCCGGCGAGGGCGGGACGACCTCGTAGGCGGCGCGCGACATCGGCGTGTCGACGGGGCCCGGGTACACGGTCACGACGTGCACGCCGGTGCGCCGGAGCTCGCCGCGCAGGCTCTCGGAGGCGGCGGCGAGCCCGGCCTTGGCGGCGTTGTAGTGGAGCATGCCCGGCGTCGGGCCGAGCGCCGCGACCGAGGCGATGTTCACGATCGCGCCGGCGCCGCGGCGCAGCATGGCCGGCAACACGGCGTGCGCGAGGGCCAGGGGCGCGAGCAGATCCACCTCGAGCAGGGCGCGGGCCCGCTCGAGCGAGACGCTCGACGAGGCCGCCACGATCTGCACGCCGGCGTTGTTCACGAGCACGTCCACCGGGCCGAGCTCCGCCTCGGCGTCGGCGAGCCAGCGCGTCGCCTGCCCCGGATCGCCGAGATCGGCCGCGACGACGCGCGTCGTGCCGCCGACCTCGTCGGCGAGCGACTGCATGAGCTCGCGGCGGCGCGCCACCATCGTCACGGACGCGCCCGCGCGCACCCACTCGCGCACCATGCCCTCCCCGATGCCGGCCGACGCGCCGGTCACGACCACGTGTGTCATCGCCGGCCATGCTAGCGCGCCCCGGCCGCGGCGCCGCCCTCTTGCGGCGAGGGGCCCGCGGCGCGAGGAGCCAGAGGCATGGCGAGCGATGCAGAGCACGAGGTCGTGATCGTGGGCAGCGGCTTCGGCGGCCTCGGCATGGCCGTCGCGCTCCGGCGCGCGGGCGTCCACGACTTCGCGATCTTCGAGAAGGCCCGGGAGCTCGGCGGCACGTGGCGCGACAATGCCTATCCGGGCGCGGCCTGCGACATCCCGAGCCACCTCTACAGCTTCTCGTTCGCGCCGAAGCCCGACTGGAGCCACAAGTACGCCCCGCACGACGAGATCCTCGCGTACCTGCACGAGGTGGCGCGGCATCACGGGCTCGCCGCGCACATCGAGCTCGGGCGCGAGCTCGTGCGGGCACGCTTCGACGAGCCCCGGCGGCGCTGGGAGCTCGAGTGCCAGGACGGCCACCGCGCCAGCGCGCGCTTCGTCGTCGCCGCTTGCGGCCAGCTCGGCCGGCCGGCCTACCCGTCGATTCCCGGGCTCGACACGTTCACCGGCCGCGCCTTCCACACCGCGCGCTGGGATCGGCACTTCGACCCCCGCGGCCAGCGCGTCGCGGTCATCGGCACCGGGGCGAGCGCCATCCAGGTCGTGCCCGCGCTGGCGCAGACGGCGGCGTCGCTCGCGGTCTTCCAGCGCTCGGCGCCCTACGTGGTGCCGCGCCACGACCGCGCCTACGGGCCGGCCGAGCGCGCGCTCTACGAGCGCCTGCCCGCGGCACAGAAGCTCTCCCGCGCCTGGGTGTACGCGAGCCACGAGTGGCGCGCGCTCGGCTTCATGCGGCCGAGCGGACCGCTGCAGCGCTTCGGGCGGTGGCTGTGGCGTCGCCACCTCGAGGCCGAGGTGCGCGACCTCGAGCTCCGCCACAAGCTCACGCCCGACTACCCGATGGGCTGCAAGCGCGTGCTCATCTCGAGCGACTACTACCCGGCGCTCGCGCTGCCGCACGTGGAGCTCGTCACCGAGCCCATCGTGAGCGTCGCGGGCGCCGACGTCGTCACCGCGGACGGACGGCGGCGCCCCTGCGACGCGCTCGTGTACGGCACCGGCTTCCAGGCCACCGACTTCCTCGGCCCCATCGCGGTGACGGGCAGCGCGGGTCGACAGCTCACGGAGGCCTGGCGCGCGGGGGCCCAGGCCTACCTCGGCATGGCGGTGAGCGGCTTTCCGAACCTGTTTCTGCTCTACGGGCCGAACACGAATCTCGGCCACAGCTCCATCGTCTTCATGCTCGAGAGCCAGGTGCGCTACGTGATGGGCTGCCTCGCGCTCGCACGCCGCACGGGCGCGCGCGCGCTCGACGTGCGGCCCGCCGTGCAGGCCCGCTTTCACGCCGACCTGCAGGCGCGCCTGCGCCGCTCGGTGTGGGGCGCCGGCTGCACGAGCTGGTACAAGACGAGCGACGGGGTGCAGACCAACAACTGGCCCGGCTTCACCTTCGACTACCGGTTCCGCACCCGGCGCCCCGATCCGGCCGACTTCCGCATGCTCGTCTAGCCCCGATAGCCGCGCCCGGACCTCGGGGCTGTACTACGATGTGGCTGCGACGGAGGTCGGCATGACGCGCGTGTTCACGGTGATCCTCGGCGGCGGGCGTGGCGCCCGGCTGTTCCCCTTGACCCGCCATCGCGCCAAGCCGGCGGTGCCGCTCGGCGGCAAGTACCGGCTCGTCGACATCACCATCTCGAACGCCATCAACTCGGGCTTCCGCCACATCGCCGTCCTGACCCAGTTCAACAGCGCCTCGCTCAACGCCCACATCGCCCGCACCTACCGCTTCGACATCTTCGGCGAGGGTCAGGTGGACGTGCTCGCCGCCGAGCAGACCGACGACGACACCTCCGACTGGTTCCGGGGGACCGCCGACGCCGTGCGCAAGCAGCTCCGGCGCTTCGCGGCCGCGGGTGTCGAGCACGTGCTCATCCTGAGCGGCGACCACCTCTACCGGATGGACTACCGCGAGATCTACGAGCGCCACGTCGACATGCAGGCCGACGCCACGGTCTCGGTCATCCGGGTACCCCGCCCCGAGGTGACCGGCCTCGGCGTGCTCTACGCCGACGAGGACGGCCGCATCCGCACCTTCCGCGAGAAGCCGCAGCCGGACGACGACATCCGCGACGTGCTGCCGCCACCTGCCCTGCGCGAGCGCTGGGGGCTCGGCCCCGAGGACTACCTCGTCAACATGGGCGTCTACCTGTTCCGCCTCGACTCGCTGCGCGAGGCGCTCTCGGACCCGGCGCTCGTCGACTTCGGCAAGGACATCCTGCCCCGCATGGTGACCGACAAGCGCGTCATCGCGCACTACTTCTCGGGCTACTGGCGCGACATCGGCACCATCGGCGCCTTCTTCGACGCGAACCTCGCCTTGACCGAGGAAAAGCCGCAATTCCGCCTGTTCCTGCCGAACGCGCCCATCTACACGCGCCAGCGCTTCCTGCCCGCCACCCGCTTCCTCGACGCGCAGGTGAGCCACAGCATCGTCAGCGAGGGCTGCCTGCTCTACGGCGCCAGCATCGAGCACAGCGTGCTCGGCATCCGCAGCCGGGTGGCGCAGGGCGCCCGGGTGCGCGACGCCATCATCATGGGCGCCGACTACTACGAGGAGGACGACGTGCGCGCCGCGAACGCCGCGCTCGGCATCGCGGCCTGCGGCATCGGCCGCGAGTGCGTCATCGAGCGCGCCATCATCGACAAGAACGCGCGCGTCGGGGCGGGGTGCGTGCTCCGCGGCCGGCCCGACCGGCCCGACGAGGACGGCGACGGCTGGTACGTGCGCGACGGCATCGTCATCGTGCCGAAGGACGCAGCGCTGCGCGACGGCACCGTCGTCTGAGCGCAGGCGGCCGGCGGCCGACGGCGAGCGAGTTGGCGCGGAGCGCGCGCCCGCCTGTATGCTCGCCCGCGTGGATGTGGCGGTGCTGGGCGCGACGCTCGTGACGGGCGTCGACGGGACGACCCTCGGGCTCGCGCGCGCGTGGGCCGAGCGCGACTGCCTGCTCGTGTTCCTGCGACACTTCGCCTGCCCGAGCTGCTCGGCGCTCGCGGCCGAGCTCGCGCCGCGCGTGCCCGAGCTCGCCGCGCTCGACGTCGGCGTGTGGATCGTCGGAGCCGGCTCGCCGGAAGCGGCGGCGGCCTTCCGGACGCGCCTCCGCCTCGACGACCCGCGCGTCGAGCTCGTGGTGAGCCCCGACCTCGCCGCCTACCGCGCCGCTGAGCTCGTGCGCTCGCGCCGCTCGACCTACGGCCCGCGCTCGCTGTGGGCGGCCCTCCGCCTCTACGCGCTCGGCCACGGGGCGAAGCGTCGGCCGGACGACGGCGACGTCACGCAACAGGGCGGGGTCGCCTTCGTGCTGCGCGGCGGGGTGCTCGCCTGGCACCACGCCAACCGCGACCTCGGCGATCACCTCTCGCTCAACGACATCGTCGACCGGGCTCTCGCGCGCGCCGCCGCGCGCTCGGGCGCCCTCGTCTGACCGGGGTAGCCATGCACGTCGATCTCCTGATCCACGCCGCCAACGCCACGCTGCTCGTGTCGTTCCTGGTGCGCGACATCCTGAAGCTGCGCATGCTGAGCGTGGTCGCCGGCGGCATGTTCCTGTCCGTGTGCCTGCTCGCGAGCCCCGTGGGCTGGGCGTCGCTCGCGTGGAACCTCGTCTTCGCGCTCATCAACGGCGTCCAGATCACGCGCCTCTTGCTCGAGCGGCGACCGGTGCACCTGCGCCCCGAGGAGCACGAGCTGCACCGGCTCGCGTTTCGCGCGCTGCGGCCGCGCGAGATGCTGCGCCTGCTCGGCGCCACGCGCTTCGTCGACGCCGCGCCGGGCGAGGTCCTGGTGGCGGCGGGCCGCGACCCCGAGCGCCTCCTCGTGGTGCTCGAGGGCCGACTCGAGGTGCGCGTGGCGGGCGCGTCGGTGGCGGCGCTCGGACCCGGGCAGTTCGTGGGCGAGATGGCGTTCCTCACGCGCGAGCTCCCGAAGGCGGACGTGGTCGTGGTCGAGCCGGCGCGGCTGGCGTCGCTCGACGCCGCGGGCCTGCGCCGCTCGGTGGCGCACGACGCCGAGCTTCGCGCGGCGGTGCAGGGCATCCTCGGCGCCGATCTCGCGGGCAAGCTGCGCGCCCCGACGGGCCGGGCGTGAGGCCGCCAAGGCGGTAACGGGCGCGCTAGAACGTCTGCCCGACGTCGATGTAGAAGCCGCTCGTGCCCTCGGTGGGCGAGCCCGCGCCGTCGGCGCGCAGGATGAAGGTGTCGCCCCACTGGAAGCGCGCGCCGCCTCCCACGCCGAGCGCCACGGGCGCGTGGGGCCCGTCGAGCGCGCGACCGCCGACCGAGCGACCCTCGACGTCGGCCCAGACGCGCCCGGCGTCCGCGAAGGCGACCGCTCCGAAGCGCATGCGCTCCTCGCCGGCGGCAAACCAGGGGAAGTTGCCGCGGAGCTCGAGGCTCGAGAGCACCTTGACCTTGCCCTGGTAGCGGCGGAGCGGCACGCCGCGCACCGAGAACGAGCCGCCGAGACCGTCGCGCGGCGTCAGCACGCCCGACTGGCTGAGCTCGTAGAGCGGCGGCGCGCCGCCGAGCACGTCGCCCGAGGCGCGCGTCGCGAGGACGAGGTGCTCGGGCACGAGCGGCGCGTAGACACTGGTCCCGAGGTAGCCGCCCACGTAGGCGAGCCCGGCGTCGACGCCGGGGGAGATGCGCGCCGCGAGCTCCGTGAAGACGCCGCGCGTGGGCGCGTACTCGTCGTCCCGGCTGTCCCACAAGAGGCCCACGTTGAAGCCGAGCACGGCGTGGTCGCGCCCGTCGGGCAGCAGGGCCGCGAGCGTGCTCCCGTCGTCGCCTTCGGTCGCACGCAGCGCGAGGTCTTCGGCGAGCTTGCTGCCCTCGTAGACCGAGTACCAGTCGTAGGACGCGCGCGTGCCGAGGAGCGCCTCGAGCCGCTCCTTGCCTCGCGCGACGGGGTGATCGAACAGCGTCACGCGCGCGTTCACGACCGCGCTCGGGTAGGTGTGGCCGTAGGTGTGGTAGCGCGCGAGCGCCTCGTTCGCCTCGAGCTCCTCGTCGCTCACGGAGCGCGCGATCGACCCCGCGCCGAGGCCGTAGTAGCCGGTGTTCGAGAACTTGCCGAAGGCGAGCTTCGCCTCGAGTCGCAGGGCACCGTCGAGGAGGCCCGGCAGATCGAGCTTCACGTAGTGGTCGTGGTAGGCGATGTACGGCTTCTTCTCGGCGTCGAGCGCGGCGCTCATGAAGAGCTGCGCCTCCACGCGCAGGCGGTAGGGGTTGTAGCCCTGCTCGAACTTCGCCACCGAGCCCACCGCCCCGAAGCCGAAGCCGATGTCGCTGTCGTAGTTGAGCGCCGGGAAGGCGCCGGGCTCCCAGCGGTCGGGGTCGGGCGGCGCGGGGGGCACCTCGGTCTCGGCCTCGGCCTCCGCCTCGGTCTCCGCGTCGGTCGGCTGGGCGCGCGCGGCCGGCGCCCACGCGAGGAGCGCACCGAGCGCCCCCACGAGCACCCCGCCGCGGCGACGCGCGCCCCAACCGTGTCCCGAGCGCCTCGTGCAGTCGTCGATCTTCATGGCCGCCCCCGTGGCCTTTGCACCGCACGTGCCGCGTGTTTCGCGCGCCGGAAGGCCCCGGATCGTGCAGCCCCGCGCCCGAAGCGTGCAGACGGCTGCACACTCGCACGCCGGGCTGCGCCGCGATACCGGCGCGCCGACGCGTGCGGCGCCCGCGCCGCACCCCGGACGGCCGGATCACGGTCGGCCCGGGACCGGCGAGCGCGGCACGCGAGCGACATCGGGTACTTGGCGCGGTTCGGGCCGCGCGCGCGCCGGCGCCGAGGGTAGGAACGCTTCGTGCTCTACCCACGGGCAACACACCCGAGAGGAGTCACCCATGCACTCGCTTCGCCCCTTGGCCTTCGTCGTCGCCGCCACCGTCCCCTCGCTCGCGGCCTGCACGCAGCCCGCGGCCTACTCGGAGCCCGTCGCCATCGAGCTCAAGGCCAAGTCGTCCGACGCGGCGAACGGCGTCGTGAGCGAGGAGAAGGGCATCACGACCGAGTCGGGCAACCCCTACGGTGCGTTCGTCCACGCGGCGCGGGCCGAGCTCGGCCACGACCCGGCCACCATCGAGCTCGCGGACGCGTCCCTCTTGCTCGGCGGGAAATCGACGCAGGTCACGGCGCTCTCCGAGGTCTTCGACGGCGAGGTCGCCGTGCTGTTCGTCGTGGACGACAGCCACAACAGCTACCCGGTCGCGCACACCGTCATCGACGCGAGCGTGCCGGGGGGCGGCCCGGTCGCGCTCGACCTCGACCTCGACCCCGAGGCCTTCGCCGGCGTGGACCGCGCGCGGCTGCTCGGCGGCAACTTCAAGGTGGTGCTGCGCGGGCCGAGCGCCGCGGGCTTCTCCGGCAAGGGCGCCGAGGCCGTGCTGCAGACGACCTTCGCGTTCGAAGCGTTCGACTGAGCGAGCAGCTCCCGCGGCCGCTCCTTTCCCGGCGGCGCCTTTCAGCCTCCGGCGTGGGCGAAGGTGGCGAACGCCTCCTGCGCCTCGACGTCGCCGTGGTGCAGGGCGACCCGCCGCACGCCGGGGATGTGACCGAGCCAGTCGCGGAGCTCCCGCCGGTCGGCGTGAGCGGACAGGCCCTTCAAGGTCGCGATGCGCGCCCGCACCGTCACCTCCTCGCCGTCGATGCGCACGCGGCCCCCGCGCTCGGCCGCCTCCTGGATGCGGCGGCCCGGCGTGCCTTCACCCTGGTAGCCGACGAAGAGCACGGTCGTCTGCGGGCTCGGCAGGCCCTCGCGCAGGTGGCCGAGGATGCGCCCGCCGGTGCACATACCCGAGCCCGCGATGATGAGGATCGGGCCCGGGGCGTCGTGCAGGCGCGCCGAGTCCTGGCCGCGCCGCACCTGGAAGAGCGACTCGAAGTCGAGCGGATCGTCGCCGCGGGCGAGCTGGTCGAGCGACTCCTTGTCGAACAGGCGCCGGAACTTCGCGTAGGTCTCCGTCACGGCGAGGCCCATGGGCGTGTCGATCGCGACCGGGACCTCGGGGATGCGGTGGTTCTCGACGAGGTGGTTGAGAAAGTAGAGCAGGGTCTGGGTGCGACCGATGGCGAAGGCGGGAACGAGCACCTTGGCCTTGCGCAGGACGGCGTCGCGCACGATGGCCTCGAGGTCGCGCTCGATGTCGGCGTGGCTGTGGCCGTGCTCGCGCGAGCCGTAGGTCGACTCCATCACGACCACGTCGACGGGCCTGCCGGCGGCCCAGCGCGTGTTGGGGTCGCAGAGGAGCGGACTGTCGCGCCGGCCGAGATCGCCGGAGAGGATGACGCGGCTGCGCTCGCTCTCGATCTCGGCGCTCGCCGAGCCGAGGATGTGCCCCGCGTCGTGGAAGGTGAGCGCGACGCCGGGCAGCACCTCGCTCCGGCGCTCGTACGGCAGCGGCCGCGCCAGAGCGTCGAAGCGCCGCAGGAAGGCGGCCATCTCGCGGTCGCTCACGCGCTCCATGCCGAGGCTGTCCTCGAGCGACAGGCGCGCGATCTGCAGCGTGGCCTGCGTGGCGTAGAGCGGCCGGTCGAAGCCGTGCTCGAGCAGCGTCGGCACGCTGCCGATGTGGTCGAGGTGACCGTGCGTGAGGACGACGGCGTCGACGTCGCGCGCCGCTTCCGGGAACACCATCCGCTCCCGGCCTTGCGCGATCCCGCAGTCGACGAGCAGCCGGCGACCGCCGAGCTCGAGGCGCGTCATGGCGCCCGTCACCTGGCGCACGGCGCCGAGCAGGCGGAGCTCCCCGTCCGGCAGGGGGTGGAGCTCGGTCGTGGGCACGATCTCGGGTCCGGACGGCGGTGCGGGCGCGGGCGACATCCGGGGAGTCTAGACCTTTTGCGATTGCGCGAGCTCAGATCAGGTGGTCACCGAAGGTGGCTCGACTCGCGTCGGATGAAACTCGGGTAGCGTGGTCGGGTGCCGGCGCCGAGATCGGTCGCTTCTTGGTGCTGCGAGCCCGCAGATCAGGTGGATCCGGAGCCCCACGAGTA
>JACRDA010000092.1 GCA_016212965.1 Myxococcales bacterium | reverse complement strand
GCTCGGCGCTCGCGGCGAGCGCGTGTGGGCCCGGCCGCGGACAGCCCGCGCCGGTGCCGCCGCCGCTGCCGGGGACGGCGAGCGCGCCCGTGCCGGACGCGCCGCCCGCCCCGCCCAGCGCGAGCGCGACCACGCCCGCGCCGGATGCTCCCTCCGCCTCGGCGAGCGCGGCCGAGCCCGAGGACCCGCCTCCGGTTCCGAGTGCCGCGCCGCCGGTGACCGGGCCCCGCCAGAAGTGGGCCGCGGTCGCCGCCGACGCGCCGCCGCTCACGCCGCCCGCCGTGGGCCGCGTCGATCCCGCCGAGCGCACGGCGCTCGCCGAGGTCGAGCGCGCCTATCGCCCGCTCTACCAGTCGCTCGGCACGCTGTGGGACGCCGCCCCGTTCGACTGTCCTCTCACGAAGCCGGCCTGTGCTCCGCGCTGGGAGGCGGCCGGCACGAAGCTCGACGAGCTCGAGCGCAGCCTCCGCGGGCCGCTCTGCGGCTGGCCCGACTCGATGCCGATCTCCGCCATCCAGCGCAGCGAGGCGCACCTCGCCTTTCTGCGCGCCAGGCACGAGGCGCTGGCGACCGACCTCGCGACCGTCGCCAGCGAGCGCGACGGGATGTTCTTCCTGCGCGGTCACGCGCAGGTGTGCCTCTCGTGCATCGCGACGCAGCCGCGCGTGCTCGAGCGCGTGCCGTTCGAGGAGGGCAAGGCGACGCTCGCGCCCGGCGCGCTCGACGTCCTGCGCCAGGTGAAGGCGGTGCTCGACCAGCCGGCGCCCCTCGTCGCGGCGGCGCCGCTCGGCATGCGCGTGCGCGGCCACGCCGACGCAGCCGAGCCCGGGGACCCCGCGGCGCTCGCCCGCGCGCGCGCCGAGGCCGTCCGGGCCGCGCTCGTCTCGCTCGGCGTGCCGGCCGCGCGCCTGCGCGTGCTCGCCATCGGGACGGCGGTGCCGATCGCCGGCCCGCGGCAAGCCGACAACCGGCGCGTCGATTTCGACTGGGAGCCCTAGGGCCCGCCGGTCCGCGGGGCCGCGGGCGGGACGAGGGACATGGCGCGCTCGGCCATGGCCGTGATGGTGAGCGACGGGTTGACGCCGGGGTTGGCCGAGACGGCCGAGCCGTCCACGACGAACAGGCCGGGATAGCCGAAGACCTCGTGCTTGTCGTCGACGACGCCGTCGTCCGCGGTCTTGCCGATGCACGCGCCGCCGAGGATGTGGGCCGTGGAGGGGACGCCCTGCAGGGTCTCGGTGACCATGTTGAAGGTGACGCCGTCGGCGCGTGCGGCGAACGCCTCGGCGAGCTCGGTCGCCTCGGGGATGAAGGCCGCGGGCGCCTCGGCGCCCGGCATGAGCCGCGTCGCGAGGCCCTTCTTGAAGCCGGTGCGGAGCCCCTTCGCGAGCCGCAGCGACAGCGTGCCCTCGAGGCTCCGCATGTAGAGCAGGATCTGGCTGAAGCGGGCCAGATCGGGCACGAGCAGGGCACGCAGGAGCTTCTTCGGCGAGCGCAGGGCGACGCCGACGGTGCGCCCGAGGCGCGCGAGCACCGTGTCGCCCGGGGCGTGCGGCGTCACGAGCAGACACGTCAGTCCGCGGTGCAGGCGCGGCGCGGCAGCGCGAGATGCCCGGCCACGCAGAGCTCGACACGCCGCGCGATCGAGGCGGGCCGCGGCGCGGGGGTCGCGATCCCGGTGGCGGCCTCGATCGCGACGCCGCCGCCGGCGCCCAGGCGGTACTCGGACGGTCCGTCTCCGAGCGTGAGCGACCCAGATTGGCCGACATCGAACGGCACACGCACGCTCCGCACCTCGCGCAGAGCGGCGGCGTCGAGGATGCGCACGACGAGCTCACCCTTCGGGACGTCGCGCTCCACCGCGGCGACGTGGCGACCGTCCCGTGTGCGGACGAGCTCCGTGACGCCGGTCTCCGGATCGAAGAGCGCGGCCAGCGGCGCCGGCAGCGCGCGCACCACGCCGTCGAGCCGGGCGAGCGCGCGCGGCGCCGCGCCGATGCCGTGCGTGGCACCGACGGCGATCGGACACCCGACGGCCGTCCTGCCCGAGCCGGAGATGTGAAAGCGCCGGGTCACACACAGGTGGCGTCCGTCGGAGGACAGGAACCAGTCCGCACTGAGCGCGCTCTTCTGCACCGCCGCGGCGGCCTCCGCCTCGGAGCCCCACCGGGAAGGCAACCGACCGACGACCGGCACGCTCGACGTTCGACCCGTCCGGAGGTCGAGCTCCCAGACGGGGTCGTCGTGCTGCCGAACGGGCGCCCAGAAGAGTCGTTCTCTGGCGGACACGACGGTCCCCGCGCACGTCGTGGTGGGCCTCGCGCGCGCGCGCTCGAAGCGGGCGCGCCGGGCGAGGCGGGCGAGGCGGGCGAGGCGCTCGACGACCTGTAAAAAATACAGTAAATTTTACAGCATGTTTGACAGGCTTCTCGCGCCGCCGAAGCGCTCGTTCTTCCTCTTCGGGCCGCGCGCGACCGGCAAGAGCACCTGGCTGAAGCAGCGCTTCCCGGACGCGTTGCGGCTCGATCTGCTCCGCAACGACGTCTACTTCCGGCTCTCCGCGGCGCCCGGCGAGCTGCGCTCGATGGTGACGGCGGAGCCGCGCTCCCGCTGGGTCGTCCTCGACGAGGTCCAGCGCATCCCCGAGCTCTTGAACGAGGTGCACGCGCTCATCGAGGACGGCGGCCACCGCTTCGCGCTCACCGGCTCGAGCGCGCGCAGGCTGAAGCGCGGGCGGGCGAACCTCCTCGCCGGCCGGGCGCTCGTGCGCAGCCTCTTGCCGCTCGTGCGCGCGGAGTACGGCGATGCCGCCACGGTCGAGGACGTGCTGCGCTTCGGCTCGCTGCCGGTGGTCCTCGCCGAGCCCGAGAGCCGCGTGGACATCCTCGAGGCGTATGCGGGGACCTATCTGCGCGAGGAGATCAAGGAGGAGGCGCTGACGCGCAACGTGCCGGCCTACACGCGCTTTCTCCAGGTCGCGGCGGTCGCCAACGCGCAGGTCACGAACCTGTCCGCGATCTCGCGCGACACGGGCGTGCCGCGGGCGACGGTCTCGACCTACTTCGAGATCCTCACGGACACCCTCCTCGGCCGCTTCCTGCCCGCGTGGACGGCACGCGCCCGCATGAAGGAGGTCGCTCACCCCAAGTTCTACTTCTTCGACACCGGCGTCGTGCGCGCGCTCCAGGGTCGCCTGCGGGACGCTCCGGCGCCCGAGGAGCGCGGCCACCTGTTCGAGACGTACGTCTTTCACGAGCTTGCCGCGCACGTGGCCTATCGCAACATCGGCGGGGAGTGGTCCTACTGGCGCACGGTCGACGGGATCGAGGTGGACTTCATCTGGCGTCGAGGCGACCTCACGGTGGCCATCGAGTGCAAGTCCACCGATTCGTGGCGCGCGCGCGACGACGCCGGGCTCGCAGCGCTCTCGGCCTCGAAGGTTGCGCCGATGAGCTGCCACGGCGTCTACCTCGGCGCAGCGCGGCTCCGGCGCGACTGGGGCGTGGTCCACCCGTTCGGGGACTTCCTCGCCGCGCTGCACGCGGGCAAGGTGTTGCCGACCTCCTGAGGCGTCGCGACCTCGCGGTTCGTCGGGCGGCCTTCGCGCGCCTGGTGTCGAGGCTCACCGCGCCCCGCAGCCGAGCTCGGCCGCGAGGCGCTTCGCCCGCTCCGCGGTCACGCTGCGTGGCCTCGCCTGGCCCCAGCGGTCGAGCACCGAGCGGTACGCGCCGCAGGCGCCCTCGCGGTCGCCGGTCTCGGCGAGCGCCTGGCCGAGGGGGACCGCGTTCCGCACCCACGCGAGCCCCGTGTCGAAGGCGAAGCAGCCCCGCGCGGCGACGCGGAGGTAGGGCAGGGCCTCCTTCGGAAGCGCGACGTCGCGGGCGAGTCGCACATCCCGCGCGCAGGCGACGACGCCCATGCCGCCCGCGCCGAGCAGCCGCTCGATGCGCTAGCGGCCCTCGATGATCCGGCCGACCTCGAGGTCGCCGTCCTTCGCTGCATGCGAGCCCGGCACGAGCCGGAACCCTATCGTGCCCGCTCGGGGGTGCCTAGCTAGCGCTAGCTAGGCTCGCGCACCGCGCGCGCCCCGCGCAGGACCGGATCGCTAGCCCGCCAGTCGGCGAGCTCGGTCGCCGGATGCATCGGCAGGCCGTAGCTCCGCGTGCGGACGCGCTCGAGGCTCGTCGCCCCGTCGCTCACGACCGGCAGGTGCCGGAAGGAGGTCGTCGCGTAGAACATCCGGTAGTGGAAGAAGTTCTTCTGCACGATGAGATCGGCGTCGCGCGCCGCGAGCCCGAAGCTCGTCCAGAAGCTCGGGTGGATGGGCAGCGGCGGGCGCTCGGTCGCCACGAGGCACAGGCCCCCGACGTCGAGCCGCACGCCGCGCCCGAAGTCGGTCGTCGCGCGCGCCGCGACCGTGCCCTCGAGCGCGACCTCGGGCGCGTCGTAGCCCGGCGTGCCGCGGAGCGTGCAGGCGCGCCGCGACCCCTTGGGCGCGTCCCACAGGGCCGCGACGAGCGCCGGGTCGTGGACGGGCACGTACGCCGCCCGGAGGCCGCGGTCGTCCTTCGCGAGCGCGGCCGCGATGCGCGTGTTGCCACCCGGCGCGCCGGCTCCGACGATGTCGTCGACGTCGACGAGCGTGATCGGACCGAGACGCCGCCACGGGCTCGCCTTGACCTCGTCGAGCGCCTCGTCGACGCGGCGCATGGGGGGCGGCGTCACGTGCCGCTCGGCCCAGGCGCGGTCCGCGAGCGCGTCGGCGAGCTCCTCGGCGAGCGCGTCGTCGCCGTCGGTGCACACGTGCACGGCCCAGCCGAGCGCCTCGGCCGAGGTGTAGGGGTGCACCATGAAGAGGCTCGTCGAGAGCACGCGCGGGTCGCGCTCGAGGCGCTTCAGGTAGCGAAACACGCCGCGCATCGGCGCGAGAAAATCGATGGTGATGCCCCCGCCGAGCACCATCGGCAGCTTGCGCCACGCGTGCACGGGCCGGCACTTGCCGCGGAGCGCGCGGATGAGGCGGTTGCCCGCGCGAAACCCGGTCGGCGCGAGATCCCAGTGCGGGTTGCTGCGGTAGGCGATCAGCACCTCGCAGGGCTCGACGAGCCCGGCCGACAGGTTCGCGTGCAGGTCGTAGCTCACCGCGAGCTTCGGTCCCGACCCCGCCGCTTCGCGCACGCGCCGCAAGATCACGGCCTCCGGTGCCGCCCCGAGCCCCTCGACCTGCATCGAGCCGTGCAGGGCGAGGTAGATGCCGTCGAGCGCGCCCGCGGCGCGCACCTTCTCGCAGAGCGTGTCGAGGAGCCACGCGAAGCACTCGGCCGTGAGCGGCCCGCTCGGCACCGCGAACGACGACGAGAGCGGCACGGTCTCGACCCCGCCCGCGAGCCGCGCCGCCTGCCGGAAGCCGGTGAGCTCGGCGTGCGGCCTGAAGCTCTTGAGCTCGACGCCGCGGAGCTCGGTCGCCGCGGCGAGCGCCGCGCCCTCGAGGTGGTGCAGGCGCTCGAAGTCTGGCCGCTCGGTCCGGAGCGGCGAGTAGGCGTTCGCCTCGTGGAAGATGCGCCCGTAGGCGATGCGCAGCGGGCGCCCGCCGCGACCCAGATCGACGTTCAGCATCGGCGTGTCCTCCGTGACGCGGAGCCGGCTCGGCTCCGCGCGTGCTTTCGTGGGGCGGGCTCTCGTGCGCCGGGCGTGCCCGCGCTCGTGTTCGCCCGGGCGCTGCGCCCGCGCTCGGCGTGCGGTCGGGCGCCGCCGGCGCGCGCGTCCGCCGGGATGCGCAGCGGCAGAAGCAGCTCGCGCCACAGGAGCTCGTGCACCGGCTCGAGCGGCAGGCCGGTCATCACGCGCTGCACGAGCAGGCCGTCGGTGACCGCGCGCAAGAGCGCGACGAGCGCGTCCGGGTCGCAGGGCCGCACGGTGCCGGCGGCGATGCCCGCGCGCAGCCGCTCGGCCGCGGCCCGACGGTGCGCCTCGAACACCTGGTTGCCGAGGGCGAAGATCGCCGCGACGCGCGCCCCGGCGCTCGCGGCGATGGCCTGCGTCAGGAACACGATGCGCGCCTCGCGCCCGTGGTGGAAGGCGTGCACGGCGCGGAGCTGCGCGTAGAGCCGGTCGATCGGGTGCTCGTGCTCGGCGATGCGCGCGAGCACGAACGCCGCCTGCTCGCGCAAGAGCTCCTCGAGCGCCGCCTCGACGAGGTGCCCGTAGGTCGGGAAGTGGTAGAGCAGGGTCGGGCGCTTGACGCCGAGCGCCGCCGCGAGGCGCGCCACCGAGAGCTCGAGCCCCTCCTTCTCGAGCACGGCGACGGCGCGGCGCGCGAGGTCGCGCTTCTTGTCGGGCTCCGGGGGGCGCGCCATGGCTGACGGATCGTCAAATAATGATTGTCTGACGAAGTGTCAAGGAACAAAGGGCCCGCGCGCTCGTTCGCGCGAGCGCCTCGCCCGCGCACGGGCACGGCCTCCACCCCGGGCAACCCGCGCGCACTCGGGCTCGGCTCCGGCCGGGCAACCCCCCGCGCGCGCTCGGGCTCGGCTCCGCTCGGGCAACTACGCGCGCGCTCGGTCGACCCATGGAATATGGGCGCTCCTCTCGGCTGGCACATCGGGCTCAGGCTCGCGGACGACCGCGTGCTCGCGGCGACACCCGGCGAGCGCCGGCTCCTCGCCCGCGCCGTGCTGCAGCACGGTGAGCGCGCGCGCCTCGTGGCGTTCCGCGCCGTCGACACGCACCTCCATGCCGAGCTCCTGTGCGAGCGCGACGAGGTGGCGCACTTCGCCCGGGGCGTGGGCCGCGCGATGGCGCTCGCGCTCCGTCGCCGCGCAGCCTCGCACACGAGCTTCGTCAAGCCGCTCGCCGACCAGCGGCACGGCCAGTCGACGCTGCGCTACATCCTCGCGCAGGAGCGCCATCACGGGCTCGACTCGGATCCGTTCCACGAGGCGAGCAACCTGCCGGATCTGCTCGGGCTCCGCGTCGTGGGGCCGTACACGGCGAGGGTGCTGGCGGAGGCGTTCCCGCGCATCGGCCGGGACGAGCTCGCCGCGGCCCTCGGTCTGGGTAGCGGGGCCGCCGCGGCGCTTGGTCTATGTCGTAGCGGGGCCGACGCGGGCCCGGACGCCGACCCCCAGGACCTGGGCCTCCTCGAGGACGCCGCCGCCGCCGCGTTCGCGCTCACCGAGCTGCGGGGGCGCACGCCCGAGGCCGTGGCAGCGCGGCATGCCGCAGTCCATGCGGCCGGTTGCGCCGTCCCCGTCCGGCAGATGGCGGAGCTACTCGGCGCCGGCGAGCGCACCATCGAGCGCCTGCGCGCGCAGCCCTGCGCACCGGGCCTCGTCGCTGCGGTGCGCGGCCAGTGGCGGCTCCGCGCCGGCTCGCGCGGCGTCTCGCGCGGCGTGCGGCCGCCGCCATCGGGACCGAGCGAGCCCTTCGACGACGAGGGCGCACCCTGGCGGGAGTAGGGCGCGCCCTGACGCGCACCCTGGCGGCCCGGAGCCGCCACAAACCCCCTGTCTTGAATCAAGACGCGGCACTTGTGGCGGCTCGCGGTCGTACGAACGGGCCCGGAGCCGCCACAACCCCCCTGTCTTGAACCAAGACACGGCACTTGTGGCGGCTCGGAGAGGCCTCGAGGCGAGTGGAGCCGCCACAAACCCCCTGTCTTGAATCAAGACGCGGCACTTGTGGCGGCTCGGAGAGGCCTCGAGGCGAGTGGAGCCGCCACAAACCCCGTCTTGAATCAAGACGCGGCACTTGTGGCGGCTCGCGGTCGCACGAACGGGCCCGTAGCCGCCACAACCCCCCTGTCTTGAATCAAGACACGGCACTTGTGGCGGCTCCGCGAGCTTCCGAAGCGAGCGAGCGCCCCGCGAACCCTCCGCGCCGCCCCGGGCTCTCACGGAGCGATGAGCCCCGCCCGACCTTTGCCCGCGTTGCCCGCGTCCCCCGCGTCCCCCGCGTCGCCTGCGTCACTCGCGTCCCCTACGTCCCCCGCGTCGTCCGCGTCACTCGCGTCGCCCGCGGCGCCCGTGTCCCGCCTGTCTCGAAGGGCGGCGCTCGTCGCGCTCGGCGCGGTCGCGCTCGCCGCGTGCGACCGGAGTCCGGACGCGGGGCAGGGGGCCGGGTCTGGTGCGACCGGCGACGGCGCGAAGGCGCCGCTCCTGCCCCCGGCCGAGCTCGCCGCACGTCTCGCGGACGTCGCGGCGGGCAAGATCGCGGTCCTCATGGTGGGGCCGCGGCAGCTGTGGCGGCAGGAGCGCGTGCCGGGGTCGCGCTGGATCGGCGAGGCCCAGAAGCCCGAGGGGCTCGCGGCACTCGAGACGGCCTTGCGCGAGCTCGGGCCCGAGGTCGAGGTGGTCGCGTACTGCGGCTGCTGCCCCTACGCGCACTGCCCGAACCTGCGACCGACGCGGCGCGTGCTCGCCGCCCGCGCGAACGCGCGCTTTCTCGATCTGCCGACGAGCTTCCGCGTCGACTGGGTCGACAAGGGCCATCCGATCGACAAGGGCCGCGAGCCAGGCTGAGCCGGGCCCGACGGCGCCCGCGAAGGCGCCCGCGACGGCGCCCGCGGCGGCGACGCGGCACGATCTTGCCGCCGCCCGCCGGAGCGACGCGCTAAGCTCGTCGGTCCATGCGCGTCGGCGAAGTCCTCGACCAGCGCTACGTCGTCAGGCGCGAGCTCGGTCGTGGCGCGATGTCGTACGTCTTCGAGGCCGAGCAGCGCTTCACCGGGCGGCTCGTCGCACTCAAGGTGTCGCGCGTCGAGACGCTCCCGCCGCCGCCGGCGCCCGCGCGCACGGGCGGGGCCGAGCGCGTGCTCGCCCAGGCCCGTGTGCTCGGCGCCCTGCGCCATCGCGCCATCGTGGAGGCGTTCGACGCCGGGACGCTCGCCGACGGGCGCAGCTACGTCGCGATGCAGCTCGTCGACGGGCCCAGCCTCGACGGCGTCCTCGCCGTCCGGAGCTCGCTCGCCCTCGAGACCGCGCTCGACATGGCGCTCGAGCTCTGCGACGCGCTCGATCACGCGCACGGCCGTGGCTACGCGCACGGGCAGATCCACCCGCGCCACGTGCTCTTGCCGCGCGCCGAGGGCGGGCCGCGCGCGATGCTCATCGACTTCGGCGACTGGGCGGCCTCGATGGGCGAGCTCGCCGGCCCGCCGCTCGACCGCGCCGCGGCGCACGCCGATCTCTTCATGCTCGCGGGCACGCTCTACGCCTGCCTCACGGGCGGCGAGCCACCCGCGCTGCCCGTCCCGGGCGCCGCCGCGCCCGAGCTCGTCCCCGACCTCGCCGACGTGCGACCGGACACGCCCTCGGCCATCGCGGAGGTCGTGATGCGCGCCCTGCACCCGCGCGAGAGCAAGCGCTTCCCCGAGGCGCGCGCCCTCGGTCGCGCCCTCGAGCGCGCGCGCGAGGGCATGAGCCCCTCGGCGCCGCCCTTCTCCTACGTGCCGGTCGCGGGCCCCGTGCAGCTCGAGCTCGAGCTCGGCTCCTCGGGCCCGCCTGCGGACGGCAAGGGCTCGGCCGCGCCGCGCGACGACGAGGGCACGCCCGCGCCCACGGTGGTGACGGACGTGGGCCCGCGGGCCGAGAACGAGCCGCACAAGCGCGACCGCACGCGCTACGGCGTCGATCTCGACGTGACGCTGAACAGCCTCAACAACTTCTACGCGGCGCAGGCCATGAACCTCTCGGCCGACGGCATCTTCGTCGCGACGCACATCTTCCAGCCCATCGGCACGCGCTGCGAGCTCACCATCCACCTGCCCGACGTGCCCCGACCCATCAAGGGCGTGGGCGAGGTGCGCTGGGTCCGCACCCGGCCGGGCCCGGGCGACGCGCCGCCCGGCATGGGCATCCGCTTCGTCGAGGTGCAGCCCGGCGCGCGCGAGCTCGTCGAGTCGTTCCTCACGACGCGCCAGCCGCTCGTCTACGAGGACTGATCGCGTCGTTCCTCCCGACGCGCCAGCCGCGCTCGTCTACGAGGACCGATCGGGCCGGTCGCCGCCGTCGGGCGCGTCGGGTCGCGCGTGCGGGGCCGCGGGCGCGGGCGGCGGCCGCAGCGCGCGGTACCAGTAGCTCGCGGCCGCGAGCGCGCCCCCCGCGGCGGACGCGACGAGCAGCGGCCGCACGTACGCAAAGCGCCACAACGCGGCGCACACGGTCGCGAACTGCAGCACCGTGGCGAGCTTGCCGGGCACGTTGGCGCTCGTGTGCGCCGCGCGCCGCTCGCGCGCCCGCCGGCTCACCGAGAGCCACAGCACCATCGGCACTTCCCCGATCTCGCGCACGCTGAGCAAGAGCACGTGCACGGGCTCGAGGCTCCCTTCCACGACGAGGCTCACGACCACGACGCCGACGAAGAGCTTGTCGGTGATGGGATCGATGACCGTGCCCATCATGGTCACCTGGCCGTGGCGGCGCGCGTACCAGCCGTCGAGCACGTCGGTGACGCCGGCGAGGACCAGCATCGTGAACGCGAGCGCGGGCAGGTGCACGGTGAGCGCGAAGGCGACCGCGAGCGGCACGCGCGCCAGGCTGAGGAGCCCCGGCACGAGCAGCAGATCGCGGGCGTGGAAGCGGTTCATCGCGCGCGGCTGTCATGCCCGAGTCGCGGTCGCGCCGGCCAACAAATCGGCCGGCGGGCGCGCTCAGCGCGGTCGCTCGAAGCGCGCGATCCAGAAGGGCGAGCTCGCCGGGTCGAAGGGCGCGCCCTCGTAGTCGCCGTGGCGCTCGCGGAGAACGAAGCCCTGCCGGCCGAGCGCGCCCTCGAGCCACGCGGGCTCGACGAGGTGAAAGCGCAGCGGCAGCGTCGCCACGCGCTCGGCGCCCGGGCCACGCTCGTCGCCGACGTCGCGCCGGAAGCGGTAGCGCTGCTCGCCGGTCACGATGCCGCTCGCCGGGTCGAGGACGAAGCGGCCCGTGACCGTGAGCCGCTCGCCCTCCGGGGTCTCGAGCTCGTCGCCGATCGGACGCTCCGACCCGTCGTAGAAGCCCCGGCGCGCCGGCGGGTTGTGCGCCGTGAGCCAGAAGACGCCGCCCGGCACGAGGTGCGCCCACACGGTGGCGAAGAGCCGCGCCTTGTCCGCGTCGTCCACGACCTCGGCGATCGCCCCGAAGCCGATGAAGATGCAGCCGTAGCGCACGTCGAGCGCGAAGGAGCGGGCGTCGGCGTGGTGCACGCGCCCCGCGAGGCCCGCGGCCGCGGCCTTGCGGCGGAGCTCGGCGAGCATGCCCTCGGAGTAGTCGAGCGCGTCGCACGCGACGCCCGCCGCGCGCAGGGCGAGGCAGATGCGCCCCGTGCCGGCCATGAGCTCGAGCCGCGGCTCGGGCTCGCGGGCGAGCACGCGCGTCCAGAAGGCGAGGTCGTAGCGCGCCTCTGCGTACAGGTCGTAGACCGGCGCGACCGGGTCGAAGTCGATGCTCTTCGGGAGGTCGGGATCCATCGGTGCTCCGGCCGTCACGGCAGCGAGTAGATGACGTTGAGCTGGGGCCTCGCGCTCGAGGCGCCCTCGCGCGAGCCCAGGGAGAGGAACTGGCCGCCCGCGGACTCGACCGCGTCCTTGAGGAGCCAGCCGTGGTTCGGGACCGCGCCGGCGTGCATGGCGGCGACGTCGGTGGTGACCACGAGGCCGATCTCGGCGTTCGGGGCGCACTCGTTCACGAGCACGGTGAAGCTCGCGCTCGGGCCGGGGAGGAAGTCGCCGCCGGTCCACGGGGTGCCGAGCCCGGCCTCGGTCCACGTCGCGTCGGCCTCCGTCCAGGGCGTCGTGACGGTGTGGACCCGGAGTGGTACGTCGCCGAGCGGACAGGTGACGACCTTGAGCACGAGGCCGGCCAGGCACACCGTCGCGCTGGCCGGCAGGGTGTCGAGGTCGAAGCGCACGAGGCTCCGCTCGATCTGCCCCACGGCGTCCGCGACGGGGAGCGAAAGGCTGCTGCCGTTCGGAGCCGTGGGGCTCCCGCTGTCGAGCGTGGTGTCCTCGACCGCGTCGAAGATGACCTGGGCCGAGTTGGGGCAGGGGTCCTTGCCGCCCTCGCCGCCGCCGCCTGCCCCGCCGCCACCCGTCGCGACCGCGCCCCCTGCGCCCGCGCTGCCGCCGGTCCCGCCCGCCGCACCGCTCGAGCTACCCGAGGTCGTCGTCGTCCGCTCGATGCGGCTCGCCGCGGGAAGCGCGCACGCCGCGAGCGCGCACGCCGCGAGCGCGCACCCGAGCACGCCGCCTCCGCGCAGCACGCGCGCGCCGGGCGCGTGCAGCCCGAGCGACTTCGAGCGGTTGCCGGTGCGGCCTCGCGGCATGGGCGAGAGGCTAGCACGGGTGGTGGCGACGGAAATCTTCGGCCCCGGGTCCGCGTGCGTCACAATGAGGGCGCCCATGCCCGTCCCATCGTCCCCCGTGCCGCGCAGGGCGGCCGCGCGCGCGCGCGCGCTCGTCGCGCCGCTCGTGTGCGCGCTC
>JACRDA010000008.1 GCA_016212965.1 Myxococcales bacterium | reverse complement strand
GCGCGCGGCGGCGCCGAGTGGCGCAGGGGGGCCGAGCGCGAGCTCGCCGCGCGCGCCGACGAGCCCGAGCGACGGCGCCGGGCGTGCGCCGGGCCCTGCCACGAGCGCACCCGCGACGGGCGTCGCCGAGGGGGCGCTCCGCTTTCGGCGCGTCACGACCGCCCCGGGGCTCGAGCGCACGCCCCGGATCGCGCCCGACGGCACCTGGTTCGTGTACGCAGCCGGGCCGCCCGGCGAGCTCGACGTCTTCCGACAGCGCATCGGCGGGCAGAACGCGACCAACCTCACGCTCGGCTCGCCGGGGCGCGATTTCCACCCCGCCATCTCGCCCGACGGCACGCGCATCGCCTTCGTGTCCGAGCGCGACGGCGGGGGCGTGTTCGTGATGGGTGCCACGGGCGAGAGCGTGCGGCGCGTGACCGCGACCGGCTACCACCCGAGCTTCTCGCCCGACGGCCGGCGGCTCGTCGTGTCGAGTCAGCTCGTCGAGGATCCGCGCTCGCGCGGCACGCTCGGCGCGGTCTCGCTCGTCGACGTCGAGAGCGGCGCCGTGACGCCGCTCGCCGCCGTGCGCGACGCGGCCGAGGGCGCGCTGTCGCCCGACGACCGCTCGGTCGTCGCCGAGGGCGATCTCGATCTCGAGCACCACGGTCTGTTGCTCCTGCCCGTGCCGGCCCCGGACGGGACGGCGGGCCCGGCGCGCCTGCTCTACGACCGCGGCGCGCACGTGGCGTGGTCGCCCACCTGGGGAGCCGACGGCCGGGCCGTCTACTTCGCGAGCACGCTCGCGGGCCCCATGAACATCTGGCGGCTCCCGGTGGAGCCCGGCACCGGCGCGGCCGCGGGGCCACCCGAGCCCGTCACGAGCGGCGTCGCGGGGGCGGCCGAGCACCCGAGCTTGTCGCGAGACGGCCAGCGGCTGCTCTTCGGCTCCACGCTCCGCACCGGCAACGTCGCGCGCGTCGCCTTCGACCCCGTGCGCGGGCGCGTGACGGGCGCGCCCGGCCTCGTCACGCGCGGGGCCAACGCCTTCGCGGCGCCCGACGTCTCGCCCGACGGGGCCTCGGTCGCGTTCTGCTCGTGCTGGGTGCGGCCCGACGTCGACGAGAACATCTACCTCGCGAGCGCCGACGGCACGGAGCTGCGCCCGCTCACCGACGACACCGGCAAGAGCAACCGCCTGCCGCGCTGGGCTCCGGACGGCACGCGCGTCGTCTTCTACTCGCACCGCGGCGGCAGCTGGCAGGTGTGGAGCGTCGCGCCGGACGGCAGCGGCCTGCGCGCGCTGACGCCCGCGTCCGAGCGCGTGATGCTGTTCACGATCCCCGAGCATCGCGCGGCGCGCGCCCTCACCTGGGTCAACATGCAGGGCCTGCTCGAGATCGAGCTCGCGCCGGGTGGCGCCGCCGGGGAGCTCCGGAGCTTCGAGCCCTATCCCGAGGAGGGCCGGCAGTTCGTGCCGAGCGATCTTTCGCCCGACGACGGCGCGCTCGCGGGCTCCGTCGGCCTGCGCGGCCGGAGCGCGGGCCTCTACCGCTACGACCTCGCGGCGCGGCGCTACGACAAGCTCGCCGACAGCGGCGTCGGTCCGCGCTTTCTGCCGGACGGCCGCCGCCTCGTGTACTCCGACGGCGGCGGGCGCGGTCTATGGCTCGTCGACACCGCGCACCCGAGCCCGGAGCGCATCTTCGGCCTCGAGGCCGACGGTGTCGGCGACCACATCGCGCTCTCGCCCGACGGGCGCTGGCTCTACTTCTCGTGGCTCACCGAGGACGGCGACGTGTGGCTCGGGGAGCGTCCCTGACCTCGGCCGTCGCGGCCGAGCACGCCCTGGCCCCCCGCAAGAGACCGACGCGACCACGGAGCTCGGCGCGGGCGCCGAGCCGCCCGGTTTGCCAAGGCAGTGACTCGATCCGCCCGGAAGCGAGCGAGCGGAACCACGGAGACACGGAAGCACGGAGCGTGACACGGAGGGGCCCCTGAACTTCGCCGACTCCGTGCAGCTCTCCGTGTCTCCGTGTCTCAGTGGTTGTCTCTTTCTGGGTACTTGGATGCGGGTTACCGAGGAGACACGGAATCACGGAGGGCTGCACGGAGCCGGCAGCGTTCAGGCTGCGGGCTCCCGCCCGCGCCTGCGACTCGACCCGGACACCCGACTCCGCGTAGTCTGACGTCATGGTGGGGGCTCGTTCCCGATCTCGCATCCGTCACGCGGCGCTGTCGCTCGTGTCCGTGTGCCTTGCCGCGGCGCTCGGGGCTTGTGCCAAGGGTGCCACGGGCGGCACCGGCGGCAGCGGTGCCGCCGGGACGGGAGGCGGCGGTCCCGGAGGGTCGTCGAACGGCGGCGGGGGCGGGGGCCCCGTGACGTGCGGCGAGCTCGTCTGCGACCCGCACGCGAGCTGCGCGGCCGGCCCGAACGGCCCCGCCTGCACCTGCGACCCGGGCTACACGGGCAACGGCACGACCTGCACCGACGTCGACGAGTGCGCGAGCGCTCCGTGCGGGCCCGGCACCTGCGTCAACGAGCCCGGCACCTACGGCTGCAACTGCAACCTCGGCTACGAGGAGCAGAACGGCACCTGCGTCGCGGCCGACGAGTGCACGGTGGCGAACGGCGGCTGCGCGGCGGGCTGCACCTGCGCCGACACGCCCGGCGCGCCGCCCGTCTGCAGCTGCGTGCTCTCGCACTCGTCGAGCAGCGCCATCGTCGCGGCCAACTCGGTGGCCTGCAACTACAGCGGCCTCGAGAACGCCGACAACAGCTACTACCGGGTCTACGACCTCGCCGCCTTCGGCATCGACGGCGACTTCGCGGTCTCGAGCGTGTCGATCGGCATCGAGCAGGCGACCGGCGGGGCGGGCAGCCAGCCGGCCACGGTGCGCCTGCACCGCCTGAACGGCGCCATGCAGACGAGCAACTTCACGACCCTCACGACCGCACCCATCACCATCTTCGACGCCGCGGCCACCGTCGTGTCCTTCCCGGTGAGCGGCACGGCGCCAGCGGGCACGCAGCTCGTCGTCGAGCTCAACACGCCCGACGCCGAGTTCCTCGGCCACCTGTTCTTCATCGGCTCGAACACGGCCGCCGAGACCGGCCCGAGCTACCTCCGCGCCCCGACCTGCGGCTTCACCGAGCCCACGACCTCGGCGGCCATCGGCTACCCCGGGATGCACATCGTGCTCGACGTCGAGGGCAGCTACTCGCCGCCGTGACGCGGGATGCCGCGTACTGAGAGGCCAAGGGTCCAGGGCTCGCTCGGGCTCGTCTCCAAACCTCGTCTCAGCCGATCTGGTACTCGGCGAGCTTGTTGTAGAGCGTCCGGCGGCTGACCCCGAGCATGCGCGCGGCCTGGGTGCGGTTGCCGCGCGCGCGCTCGAGGGCCTTGTGGATCGCCTCGCGCTCGGCGGCCTGCCGGCTCTGCTCGAGGGGCAGATCGCCGGCCACGGGGGCGGGCGGCGCTGCGGGCGCCGCGGGCATGGTACGCGCGGGGCTCGCGGACGGGACGGCGGGCTCCACCTCGCGCGGGCCCCCACTCGGGTCGCTCGCGGGCGCGCGCGCGTCGTCGTTCGGGCCGGTGCTGCGCAGGGTCGTGCGGAGCGCTGCCTGCACCTCGGCGACGCCGATGACCGGCGTGTCGGCGAACACGACCAGCCGCTCGACGAGGTTTTCGAGCTGCCGCACGTTGCCGGGCCAGGGCTGCGCCTCGAGCAGGGCGAGCGCCGCTGCGTCGAGGCGCGTGCCGGGCTTGCCGTTCGCGTCGGCCAGGCGCTCGCAGAACGCGCCGGCGAGGCTCGCGATGTCGCCGCGGCGCTCGCGCAAGGACGGCAGGCGGATCGGCAGGACGTTGAGCCGGTAGTAGAGGTCCTCGCGCAAGGCGCCGCGCGCGACGAGGGCCTCGAGGTCCCGGTGGGTCGCCGTGACGAAGCGCGCCTCGGCCTTGTGGCTGCGCGTCGCGCCGAGCGGCTCGTAGCTACGCTCCTGCAAGAGGCGCAGGAGCTTGACCTGCACGACCGTCGAGACGTCCCCGATCTCGTCGAGAAAGAGCGTGCCGGCGCCCGCGAGCTCGACCCGCCCCGGCTTCCGTGCCCCGGCGCCGGTGAAGGCGCCCTTCTCGTAGCCGACGAGCTCGCTCTCGAGCAGCGCCTCGGGCAGGGCGCCGCAGTGCACGGTCACGAAGGGCTCGCGCGCGCGCGGCCCGCTCTCGTGGATGGCCCGGGCGACGAGTCCCTTGCCGGTGCCGGTCTCGCCGAGCAGCAGCACCGTGGCGGTGCTCGCCGCGGCGCGGGTCACGAGCGCGGCCACCTCGCGCAGGCCCGGGCTCGTCCGCACGAGATCGGCGGCGGGCAGCGCGCTCGCGGGCACGCTCGGGCGCGACGACGCGTGGCGCGCCACGGCGAGCGCCTTGCCGACCGCGCGCACGACCTCCTCGCGCTCGAAGGGCTTGAGGATGAAGTCGCACGCGCCGGCCTGCATGGCCTTCACGGCGAGCGGCACCGAGCCGAAGGCGGTGATCATGACGACCGCGATCTCGGGCGCGCGCGCCTTCACGCGCTCGAGCAGCTGCATCCCGTCCATGCCGGGCATGCGCAGGTCGGTCACCACCACCTCGACCGGGCTCGTCGCGAGCAGCTCGAGGGCCTGCGCGGCCGAGGAGAGGTAGCGGGTATCGAAGCCAGCCTGCCGGAGCAGATCCGACAGGCCCGTCCCCACCGCGGCGTCGTCGTCGACTACTACCACGTCCGCCATGGTTCCCGACTACCATGGGCGGCGCGCGTCCGGCACCCTGCCGGTGCAGGACGCCTGCGAGGTGGCGCGGATGTTGAGCGACCTCGGTCTCAGCGAGTGGCTGACCCTCTGCGCCTGTGTCGGACAGGCGGCGCTCGCCGTGCTCTGCCTGTCGCGCGCCGCGCAGAGCGCGCTCGCCCTGCGTCTCGGCGCGCTCTGCGCCGTCATGTTCGGCTGGAACTTCGGCTTTCTCGCCTACCGGGTCACCGGCGCCGCCACCTGGCACCTGCTCGATCTCGCCGTCGCGCCGCTGTCGACGGCGGTGGCGCTCGACTTCGTGCTCGCCTTCATCGGCGAGCGGCGCCGCTTCCGCTGGGTCTGTCGCGCGAGCTACCTCGCGTTCGGGGCGCTCGGCCTCGCGTGCGGCGCGGGCTTCGTCCTGCCGGAGGCGCAGGCCTTCGCCGAGTCGCCGCTGTCGACGGCGCTCCAGGTCGCGCTCGAGGTGCCCGCCATGGCCTTCGCCTTCGCGCGGCTCGCCCTGCACCTGCGTCGCTCGGGCCGGGACGAGCGCCGGCGCGGCTACACCGTCGCCGCGGCGCTCGCCGTCGCGGTCGTCGGGAGCCTGTCCGAGTTCGCGCAGGAGGCCGAGCTCGCCCTGCCGCGCCTCGGGGGCGTGGCCTCGCTCGTGGCGGCGGGGCTCATGGTGCTGGCGGCGCTCCGCTTCGAGCTTCTCGAGCAGCGGCTCGGGCTCGGCCTCGGGTTGGGCTCGCTCGCGCTGGGGGCGCTCGCGGTCCTCGGCTACGTGATCGTGTACCGGGCGCTCGCCGCGAGCACCGGCGCGCTCGTCGTCGCGACCTCGGCTGTCACGGCGGTCGTGCTGCTCGGTGCGCGCGCGCTCTCGAGCCTGCACGCCCACAGCCGCGCCGAGCGCGAGCGGCTCGTGTTCCTCGGGCGGCTCGCGGCCCAGATGGCGCACGATCTCAAGAACCCGCTCGCGGCTCTCCGCGCCATGGTGCAGTACCTCGAGATCGAGCGCGCCGAGGGGCGCAGCATCGACGCCGAGCTGCCGCGGCTGGCGCTCATGCGCGGGCAGATCGACCGGCTCACGGCCGTCATCGACAAGTACCGGCGGCTCGGGCGCGTGGAGCCCGTGCTCTCGGAGGTGCGCCTCGAGGACGTGGTGCGCGACGTGGTCGAGACCTCGCGCTACGACGGCGACGTCGCGCTCGACTTCGAGTGCGAGCCGGACCTGCCGGCCTGTCGCGCCGACCCCGACCTCGTCGCCGCGGCGGCCGAGAACCTGGTGCGCAACGCCCTCGAGGCGGCCGGCGCCGAGAAGCACCGCGAGGGCGCGGCCCCCGATCGCGGCCGGGTGCACGTGCGCGTGGCGCAGGACGGCGCACGGCTGCTCCTCGAGGTGAAGGACGACGGCGGCGGCATGCCGGCGCGCGTGCGCGAGCGCGTCTTCGACGACTTCTTCACGACGAAGGCGCAGGGCTCCGGGCTCGGGCTCGGCTTCGTGCGACGCGTCGTGGACGCCCACCGGGGCGAGATCGCGCTCGAGTCCGGCGAAGGGGGCACCACCTTCCGGGTGTGGCTGCCCGCGGCGTCGGGCGCGGGCGCGCTCCCGGCGGCTCAGTCGTAGGTCAGCGTCATCCGCGCCCCGGGCGCGAAGTACCCGAACGAGGCCGAGGTCTCGGTCACGAGGTAGCCGAGCTCGCCCGTGGCCTCGAGGCCGAAGGACCAGCACTCGCTCACCCAGCCCTCCCAGCCGAGGCCGGTCGCGACGACCATGCCGCGCAGGAGCTCGCTCGGCATGCGCCGCTCCTCGTCGCGGATGCGCGCGAAGGCCGCGCCGGGCGCGAACAGCATGTGGAAGCCGCCGCCCGGATCCGGGTACCAGTCGAACACGAGCCCCACCGTGCCGAGCACGAACGGCGCCGGCGCGAGGCCCTCGCCCCCCTCGGGGCTCGGCTCGAAGCTCGGCCTCGGCGGCACGGACACGGTGCCGCGCAGGCCCATCACGACGCCCGGGCTCAAGGTGCCCCCGAGGACGACCTCGGTGTCGAGCAGGGCCCCGCGCAGGGTGCCGATGAGGCTCTCGACCTCGCTGCACTCGGCGCAGGTCGAGGCGCGCGCGCTCAGGTTGCCGAAGAGGTAGCTCGCGCCGCTCGCCACCCGGAACACGAAGCCCTCGTGGCTCTGCTCGCTCGAGACGTAGTCGTGCCCCGCGTAGCTCGGTGGCGACTCGCCGCGGTCGAGCGCGTGGACGTACGGGCCCGGCTCGCCGGAGCTCGAGGTCGCGCGCCCCGCGGGGCGTGCCGGCGTCGGTGCCGGGCGGGCCTGGGGTGTCCGCGTCGTCCGGAGATCGAACGGCAGCTCCGCGACGGCGCCCTCGGGCGGCGGGGGCGGGTCGCCGACGACCTCGAGCTGCCGCACGACGAGCTCGCGCAAGAGCGCCGCCTCCTCGTAGAGCGCCGGGCTCGCCGGGCTCTTCGGGCACGCGCGCACGAAGGCCTCGTACGCGGCGATGCGCTCGAGCGACGACGCGCCCGCGAGCTCGTGCCCGAGCGCCCCGGCGTCGCAGGCGCGGAGTGCGGGGCCGACGCGCTCGAGCACGAGCACCTCGGTGGCGCCGTCGGGCGCGCCTTCGTCGGTGCGCGGCGGCTCCGGCTCGGCGCGCGCGGGCGGCGTCTCCGGTGCGGCGCGCACGGGTGGGCGAGCGGGCGGCGGTGCGGGCGGCGCCTTCGGAGGTGGCGCGCCCCCGTCGGCCTTCGGCGCGTCCGGGGCGCGGGCCGCGGGCGCGGCGAGGGCGAGCGAGAGTGCGACGACGACTCCTGCGAACGAGCTCCGTCCCATGGTGACGGTCTGCGCAACCCGCGTGCCACGCGCCGTGCCGGGGTCTTCGACGCGGTGGCCGAGCGGAATCCGCGCCCGAGCGTGTGCCGGGCTCGGGGCGCAGCCGAGGTGCGTCCGGCCGCACGCTTCGCAGCGCGAAGGGCGCTACCCGCCCGGGGGCGTGGGGTCGCTGCCCACCTCCGGCGGGCCTGCCGGGCGGAATGTTCGCAGAGGGGCGTGCGTTGACCCGGGCCAGGGAAGGAGGGCACGGGATGGACGCGCGCAGGATCCGAGCGATTGCACACGCCTACGGCGTCCGTTACGAGGTCTTCGTGGCCGAAGAGCTCGACGCGTCCGCGGGCTTCGAGGCCGTGGGCTACGAGATCGAGCTGAGCGCCCTGGCTCGGCCGGTGCTTTGCGCCTGGTACGGCACGGCGAGCGCCGGTGCGCGCCTCGGCGATGTCCTGTGCGATCTCGCGGCGCACCTGCCGTCGGAGCCGTGCCCTGCCGTCGTGTGCAACCCGGGCCCCATCGCGACGGTGCTCGAGCGCGACGCCCTGGTCGAGGCGCGGCTGCGCGTCGGCCTGTACCGGCACGCGCACGTCCTCGGCCACCACACGCCCCACGCGGAGCCCTGCGTGAGCGCGGCGCGCGCCGAGCTCGAGGCACTCGGCGTGGTGCCGCGCATCGGCCCGCGGCGCGCCGTGCGCAGCGACCGGCACCCGTTCCTCGCGACCGCGTGACGCGCCCACGCGCCCGACCGACCTTGACGGCCCGCGCAGGCGACAGTGGGATCGCCGCATGGCGAAGCTCCTGCCGCACTCATGGGCCGTACCTCAGGTTTTCCGCGAGCGTCTGGGCAGTCAGGGCGGGCGTCAGCGAACCATGGTCGCCGACGGCCACCTGCTCCTCGTCCTGCACGAGCCACCCGAGCCCGGCGTGCCCGAGCGCAAGCACCGCCTCTTCTGGCGCTCGCCCGAGGGCAGCTGGCAGGCGACCGTGAAGCCCGCGGGGCTCGGCGCCGTGTACGGCCACCTCGACGGCTTCACGCGCGCCGTCGACGAGCTCGAGGCGCGGCTCGCGACGGCCCGCGCGGCCGCCGACTACTTCGCGGTCCTGCAGGCGGCGACGCCCCTCGTGCGCACGGCGCGCCACCTGTGGCGCGCGATGCAGGACGCGCGCGAGGGCGTCCCGAAGGACCACGACCTCATCGTGCTCCGCGACAAGGCCGACGACGTGCAGCGCGCGGCGGAGCTCGTGCACGAGCACGCCGAGGACGGCCTCGCCTTCGCGCTCGCCAACGCCGCCGAGGAGCAGGCACGCCAGGGCGCCGACATCGCGCGGGCGAGCCACCGGCTGAACCTCCTGGCCGCGATGTTCTTCCCGGTGACCGCCATCGCCACCATCTTCGGCATGCAGCTCGACAACGGCTTCGGGCAGAGCGGCGCGCCCTTCGTGTTCTGGGGCGTCGTCGCCGCCGCCTTCGTCCTCGGCCTCGGTCTACGGGCAAGCCTCGCGCCCCGCACGTGACCCTCGCGCGCTCGCCCGGGGCTTGGTACCTCTCGAAGGCGCGCTCACGCGCCGCCCGCACGAGGAGCCATGGCCACCTGGAGCATCGAAGCCATCCGCGAGACCGGCGTCCCCGCCGTGCTCGGCAAGCTCGCACCGCGCCTGTTCGGCGCCATGATCCGCCTGCGCGAGCGCGAGGTCGGGCTGGGGCGGCGCCTCGGCGACCTCTTCGGCCTCGCGGCCGCGGACGACCTGCGCCGGACGCGCGCCGACCTCGAGCGGCTCGAGGGCAAGCTGCGCCGCCTCGAGCGCCGCCTCGAGCAGGCCGAGGCGGGGCGACCGTGAGGCCGCGCAACATCCTCTTCATCACGACCGACCAGCAGCGCTACGAGGCGCTCGGCTGCAACGGGGGGCGCGTGGCGCGCACGCCGGTGGCCGACGGACTCGCGCGCGACGGCATCCGTTACGAGCGCGCGCACACCCAGAACGTGGTGTGCATGCCGTCCCGCGCCACCATGGTCACGGGCCAGTACCCGCGCACGCACGGCGTCGTCGCGAACGGCATCGCCTTGCCCGAGGACGCGCCGAACGTCATGCGCTACCTCAAGCGCCACGCCGGCTACCGCACGGCGCTGCTCGGCAAGGCGCACTTTCAGCCCGTGCTCGACCTCGGGCTCCGCTTCCGCCAGAACCGCCTCGCGGCCGAACGCTCGTTCGGGCCGTGGCTCGACTTCGACCACCTCGAGCTCGCCGTGCACGGTCCGGTGGGCGCGACCCATTACGGCCGCTGGCTCGCCGAGCACCATCCCGAGGACCTGCGCGGCTTCGCCGTGGTGCTCACGGCCACGGGCGGCGGCGCCACGGGCGCGCCCGAGGTCGCCCACAACCCGATCCCGCGCGCGCGCTACCACACCGACTGGGTCGCCGACCGCACCATCGCGTGGCTCGACGCGCGCCAGGACGACGAGCCCTGGTTCGTGTGGATGAGCTTCCCGGACCCGCACCACCCCTGGGACCCGCCCGCCTCGGAGCTCGGGCGCGTGCCGTGGCGCGACCTCGAGCTGCCGCCGGGCCGGCCGCGCTCGCGCGAAGCCGTCGAGCGCGTCCTCGCCGAGAAGCCCGCGCACTGGCTCGCCTGGTATCAGGGTCGCTACCGCAACCCGGAGGGCGGCCCCGCGACGTTCCGGCCGGCGAGCCTCGGCGACGACCAGCTCCGCGAGATCACCGCGATGATTCACATCGAGAACGAGCTCGTCGACGAGGCGACCGGGCGCGTGCTCGCGCGCCTCGCCGCGCTCGGGCTCGACCCCCATACGGACGTCTTCTTCACGACCGACCACGGCGATCTGCAGGGCGATCTCGGGCTGCTCTACAAGGGCCCGTACCACGTGGACGGCCTCATGCGCGTGCCGCTCCTGTGGCGCCCCGCGCCCGCGGCCGGCGTCGCGCCCGCGGTCGTGAAGGAGCCCGTCGGGCTCGTCGATCTGGCGCCCACCTTCTGCGCCGTCGCGGGCCTGCCCGTGCCGGACTTCATGGAGGGCGCGCCCCTGCCGGTCGCGCCCGGCTCGGGGCGCGAGCGCGTCATCACCGAGTGGGACAGTCAGTTCCGCGACGTCGGGATGCACCTGCGGACCCTGTACCGCGACGACTGGCTCGTGACGATCTACCTGCCGAGCACACGCGCTGAGGGCGGGCACTTCCCCGTGCTCGAGGCCGTGTGGCCGAAGGGCGACATCCCCCGCTACGACGGCACCGAGGGCGAGCTCTACGACCTCCGCAACGATCCGCACGCCTGGCACAACCTGTGGAACGACCCGGCGCACCGGCGCCGGCGCGACGAGCTCGTCGCCGATCTGCGCGCCAGCCTGCGGCCCGGGCGGCCCGACCCCCTGCCCGTCGCAAGCCCGGTCTGAGCCCGCGGCCGGTGCTACCATCGGGCGCCGATGACGAGCCCGACGTCCGCCCAGCGAGGTCAGTCCTCGCGGCTCGAGCCGCTCACGCGGCTCGCCACCGGGGGCATGGCCGACATCTGGCTGGCGCGCGAGCTCGGCGCCGCCGGCCTCGAGCGCTTCGTGGTGGTCAAGCGCCTCCTGCCGCACCTGGCGCGCGAGCCCGAGATCGTCGCCATGTTCCTGTCCGAGGCGCGCTTCGTGGCGCGCCTCGCGCACCCCAACGTGGTGCAGATCCACGACCTCGGCGAGGACGACGAGGGCTACTTCCTCGTGATGGAGTACGTCGCGGGCTGCTCGGTGCGCGAGCTCGTGCTCGCCGCCGCCGGAGCGGGCGCGAAGCTGCCTCTGCCCGCGGCGCTCAGCATTCTCGAGCAGGCCTGCCGCGGCGCGCACGCCGCGCACGAGCTCTGCGACCCGACGGGCCAGCCGCTCGGGCTCGTGCACCGCGACATCTCGCCCCACAACCTCATGATCGCGCCGAGCGGCGACGTGAAGCTGCTCGACTTCGGCATCGCCAAGGCGACCGCGGCCTCCGAGGCCACCCGCACGGGCACGCTGAAGGGCAAGCACGGCTACATGTCGCCCGAGCAGTGCAGCGCCGCGCGCGTCGATCGCCGCAGCGACGTGTTCGCCCTCGGGATCGTGGGCTGGGAGCTGCTCACCGGCGAGCGCCTGTTCAAGCGCAACTCCGACTTTGCGACCATGAACGCGATCGTGAGCGGCGACGTCCGACCGGCGACCGCGGTGCGGAGCGAGCTGCCCGCCGTGTTCGACCCCGTGCTCGCCCGGGCGCTCGCGCTCGAGACGGACGAGCGCTGGCAGACGGCCGACGCCTTTCGCCGCGCGCTCGAGGCCGCGGCCGACGCGTGCGGGATCCGCCCGTCGCGGGATGCGCTCGCCGCCATCCTCACCGAGCTGCTCGGCGCCCGGCTCGACGAGCGCGAGCGCGCGCTCCGGGACGCCTCGCGCTCGGGCGTGCATCCGGACCCGCTGGCTCTCCGCGAGGTGCTCGTGCCCTCCGAGACCTCGGAGGGCCGGCCGGCCGATGGGACGTCGACCGTCGGCTCCGACGACATCGCGACCGTGGTCCAACCGCGCTCGCAGAGCGCGCGGGCCGCGTCGCCGGGCGAGGACGACGAGCCGCGCGCGATGGCGACGGTGACGCCGTGGGCACCGGGCGGGGACGCCACGCCGCACCCATCCCCTCGCGCGTCCGCGGCCCGGGTCGAGACACCCGTGACCGAGAGATCGCCCGAGGCCCCGCGCCCGGCGCGGCGTCGCTTCTGGCTCGCGGCCGCGCTCGCCGTCGCAGTGGCCGGCATCGTCGTCGTCCTGGCGACGCGGCGCGGCGAGGAGTCGGCCGCGCGGTACGCGGACGCTGCGGCCGCTTCGTCCCAGCTGCCCCCCGCCGGCCCGCCGCTCCGCTTCGTGGTCGCGCCCACGGTCAAAGCCGAGGTGATCGAGAGCGAGCTCGGGCCCTTCCTCGCATGGCTCGGCCAGAAGCTCGATCGCCCGATCGAGCTCGCCATCGCGGACAGCTACGAGCACACGGGCGAGCTGCTCGCGTCGGACCGCGCGGACTTCGGGTTGTTGCCGCCCCTGTTGCTGGTGGCCACCCTGGCGCGCGAGCCGCGCCTGCAGCCGCTCGCGGTGCGCCTGTTCGATGGGTCGCGCGCCAGCGACGGCTACCTCTTGATCCGCGACGACGCGCCGCTCGCGCAGCCGAAGGACCTGCGCGGCCGCTCGATCTGCTACGTCGACCGCACCTCGACCACGGGCTACCTCCTGCCCCGGATCTGGATGCGCCAGGCCGGCCTCGATCCCGACAAGGACGTCACGGCCGTCGTCAGCGGTGACCACCTGGCCGCGATGCGCGATCTCGGCGCGGGCAAGTGCGACGCCGCGGCGGTGTACTCCGGCGCCTACCTGACGGCGAGCAAGGACGGGATCGCCGTCGGTCGGCTGCGCGTGATGGCGATCACGGGCCACGTGCCGCAGGACGCCATGGTGGCGGCGCCCGGTCTGCCCGCCGCGGAGGTGAAGCGGCTGCGCGACGCGCTGCTCGGCTTCGAGCCGCAGCGCGACATCGACGCGGGCCGCATCGGCGAGATGCTCGGCATCAGCGGCTTCGCGGAGTACCAGGCCGCCGAGTTCGACACCATCCGCAAGGCTGCGGAGCACGAGGGCCTGCTGCCGAGCCCGATGCCGGGCCCAAGGTAGCGGTCGGCGCCGCAGCGCCCGGGCGCGACCTCGGGTATCGTGGGTCGCGGAGGGAGCATGCGACACCTGCACTTCGCGGTTGCAGTCGGCGCGGCCTCGGTCGGGCTCGCGGTGGGCTGCGCGCGGCCGCCCTGCACGGTCGGGACCGACGGGTGCCTGCCGGCGCCAGGGCTGACCACCGCGCTCGCGCGCGCGCCCGCGGTGCCGGGGAGCGTGACCCTCGCGAGCGCGCCCGTCGCGAGCGCGGTGCCGCCCGCGACCACGGCCTCGACGCCGGTGCCTGCGCCGCCCCACGTGCGCGAGCTGCCGGTCCCGGCGCCCGCCACCGAGGCCGCGTGCTCGGTCGAGAGCGCCGACTGGGACGTCGAGCTCGCCTTCGAGCCCGACGGCGCGCCGTTCGGCGAGGCGCTCGGCGCAGAGGTGCGCCTCGAGCTGTCGCAGTCCGGCCACACCGTCTTCGCGCACGTGAACGGGCCCGGGGCCCGGCTCGCGGCGTGGGCGCCCAGGGCGAGCCTCTACCTCGCGAGGCCGCGGGCCGTCGGCCGCCTCGTCTACCCGCGCGCGGGGACGGCGCTCGTGTGGGAGGGCGCCGGGCGGGATGCGGTCCGCGTCTCGGTCGACGTGAGCGGCGTGCTCGCCGAGCCCACCGTGGTGCGCGAGGAGCTCCCGTGCGGCGCGCTCACCCCGAGACCGGGCGAGTTCGACGTGCGCGCGGGGTTCCCGCCGGCCCTCCCCATCGAGAACAAGATCCTCGCGGACCGGACGCCGCTGTCGGACAAGCCCGGGGGTCCGACGCTGGCGCGCGCGGGCGAGGGGGCCTTCGAGATCGTGGCGCAGCGCGCGGGCGCGACGCAGATCTTGTTCGTCACGATGGATTGGCTCGTCGCCGGCTGGGTGCCGAGCAACGCCCTGTCGGAGGGCATGACCGGCTTCGGGCTCTCGGGCAGGGGTGAAGGGGGCCGCAATACGGCGCCCTTCGTGGCCGCGCCGAGCGAGCGACCGACCTGCAAGAGCGAGGTGCCGCTCTTCGTCGAGGTGGCGGGACGCCGTGCCCGGATCGGCACGACGCTCGCGGGGAACATCATCCTCCTCGGCGACGGCGCGCTCAGCCCGCCGCGCGCGGACGGCTTCGTGCCGGTCGTGCTCCCGGTGCGGCGCTGGCTCGCGCTCGCCCCCGGCGCGCAGCTGCTCGCGCGGCTCGCCGAGCTCCAGGCGTGCTGGCGGTGAGCGGACCGCGCGCGGCGTGATAACGTCGAGCGATGAGGCAGTCGCTGAAGGTGCGGCTCGCGGCCGCGATCGCGGGGCTCCTGGTCGGCACGGCTTTCGTGGGGTCGCTCGGCGCCGGGTGCGGCGGTGGCGACGCGGCGGGGACGGGTGGCTCGGCAGCGAGCGGCGCGTCGAGCGCGAGCGGCGGGTCGGGGGCGACCAGCGCGGGCGGAGGCGGCGCCTTCGGGTTCGGCGGCTTCGGCGGCGGCGCGACCTTCGGCTGCAGCGCGGATCTGCGCTCGGTGGTCGACGCCGAGGGCGTCGTCGTCGAGACGTGCCCGCCGGCCGAGGGCTGCCTCGGCGGCGCGTGCGTCGAGGCCTGCACGGCCGCCGCGGGCAGTCACGGCAACATCGGGTGCGAGTTCCGGGTCACGACCTCCGGGAGCTACCCGACGGCCCTGCCGCCCTGCTTCGCGATGTTCGTGGCGAACGCGTGGCCGCGCGAGGCCCACGTCACCGTCACGCGCGACGGTCAGAGCTACGACGTCACCGCGTTCGGGCGCATCCCCGTCGACGGGCAGCCCGAGGCGAGCTGGCCGCCCGTCCCGGCGAGCGGCATCCCCGTCGACGGGGTGGCGGTGCTGTTCCTCTCGCACGATCCGGCCTCGATCCTGCCCGAGACCGGCGCCTCGCTCGCGTGCCCGGTGCCGCCGGCCATCGCGGCGAGCACCGTGCTCGCCGGCACCGGGCTCGGACAGGCCTTCCGCGTCCAGTCGGACACGCCCGTGAGCGCCTACGACATGCTGCCGTACGGCGGCGCCCACTCGCACTTCCCGAGCGCCGAGCTGCTCTACCCGACCTCCGCGTGGGGCACGAACTACGTCGTCATCGCCACGCCGCCGGGCACCTACGCCGCGCCCGGTCCCATCTGGGCGCAGGTGCTGGCGAGCGCGAACGACACCGTCGTCGAGGTCCTGCCGACCGTGGGCCTGCCCGCGGGCGCGAGCTTCCCCGCTGCACCGGCCAACCAGACGGCCTCGTTCACCCTCGCGGCCGGAGAGTACCTGCAATGGGAGCTGCCGAACGGCTCCAATGACGCCTCGGGCACGGTGGTGCTCGCCGACAAGCCGGTCGCCGTCCTCGCGGGCAATCGCTTCTATCGCTTCCAGCCCCAGCCCGAGCCGGGCGGGGAATCCACGCACCAGCAGGTACCCCCGGTCTCGGCACTCGGCAGCGCGTACCTCGCCGCGCCCTACGCGACGCGCCGCGCCGACCTCGCGCCCGAGACCATTCACTATCGCCTCGTCGGAGCGTTCGACGGCACGGCGCTCGTGTTCGATCCGCCCGTGGCCGGAGCGCCCGCGACCGTGGGCGAGGGCGAGGTCGTCGACTTCGTGAGCGCGGAGCCGTTCCTCGTCACGAGCCAGGACGCCGACCACCCCTTCCTGATGGCCCAGATCATGGACAGCGCCTACTTCATCGGCGTCGGCCAGCTGCGCCCCGGCGCCGTCGCGCCCGGCTGGGACCAGATGCTCGGCGACGAGGAGTTCGTGGTGATGCTGCCGCCGGCGCAGTTTCTCGAGCACTACGTGTTCTTCACCGACCCGAGCTATCCCACCACGAACCTTGTCGTCACGCGCACGCGTGGCGCGAGCGGCTTTTCCGACGTGACCCTCGACTGCATCGGCACGCTGGGCGGCTGGCAGCCCGTCGGCGCGAGCGGGCTCTACGAGGTGACCAACGTCGATCTCGTCCGCGCGAACGTCCCCGCGGGCGGCTGCACCAACGGCCGGCACACGGCCGAGAGCGACGCGCCGTTCGGTGTGGTCGTGTGGGGCCTCGACAGCTACTCGTCGTACGCCTATCCGGCCGGCGGCAACGCCGCACAGCTCACGGACGCCGTGGTGCAGCCCATCCCGCACTGACGCCGCTGGCGGGCGCGCAGTGGTGGCGGGCGGCTTCGCGGGCGGCGCGGCCAGTGGCGGCGCACCCTCGCGGGCAACCATCGGGTGCGGCTGAAGAACGGATGACGCCCGTTGAGGCCCGAACGTGAGCGCGCTACCGTTCCAGGCGATGGGCAAGAAGGCAGCGGCAGCCCGGCGCGTCACGCGTCGGGTGATGCGTGACGGGCTTCTGCCCCTCGAGGAGCGGCAGCGCTTGCTGGCCGAGGCCGTCTACGAGGGAAGCCCGCTGCACAAGCGTAACCCTGGTGATTTTGGGCTGACCCCGCCCGCATCACCCCGCCCGGAGAAGACCCTCTGCGATGAGGCAGCCGTCGCGACGCGCGCCGTCGCCGGCGCGTTGTTTCAGCGCGCCATCGAGCACGGCCTGGTGAGCGCCGACAACGCCGTCCTCCATTTTCCGAAGTACCTCTGGGTCGTCGACGAAGCGGGCCGGGTGTTCGAGGCGATCCACGGCGGGTCCGGAGCGGGGCGGTACCACGGCTACCCGATCCGCCGGAACGATCCGTTCTTCGACCAAGTCGTCACCGCGTGGAACCACGCCGATGGCTGAGCTCTCCTTCGAGGTGCTCGGCTGGCTCGCGGGCGGCGACGGCGACGCCGCCGCGCAGGCCACGCTCGCCTCGCTCAGCATCGTCGCGGGTGAGCCTTCGGTGATCGTGACGGAGGTCGAGGACAGGATCGCCCGCACGGTGCGCCCGCACATCAACGTTCCGGCGTCGCTCGTCGCGGAGTGGCTCCTGATGAACTGGTGGCGGCTCCGGTGGGAAGGGCTCCACGCGCACGCCCCGAGCGCGGAGTGGCGCCGCGTGCACTGGCTGTCGGGGATCGGCGGCGATCACGCGTGGCCGGCCCTCGAGCTCTCGAGCGACGGCGAGTTCATCAACCTCCACATGGAGGCCGAGGCCGCGCCGGACGTCGCCGCGGTCCGGTACCTTCGGAGCGTGGACGCCGCGGTTCCCGCCTCCGACTTCGAAGCGGCGGTCGACCGGTTCGTGGGGCTCGTCGAGCCGCGCGTCCACGAGGTCGCGCCGGGTCACCGGATGCTCGCCGAACTGCGCGCCGAATTGGCTGACGAGCGAAGCCGGTCAACCCTCGGGCGCGAGTGTCGCTGGCAGGCGCTGGCTGGGATCAACCCGGGCGACGCCGACGAAGGCTGGCTGCGCACCGTCGCGTCGATGGGCGACGATTTCGGCGCCGGCGCCTGCGCTGAGATCTTGAGCACTCTGCCGGACCTGGACGGCGGGCTCCCCTCGGCCCTCGCGATCGTGGACGCTCTGAAGGCGTCCGCGACCACGGTCGACCTGTCGGGCGTGCGGCGCGCGAGCCCCGCGCCACACGGGGAGCTCCCGTGGCAAAAGGGGGCCCGACTGGCCGCGGAGCTCCGGTCGCGGGAGAAGCTCGGGTCCGGGCCGCTTTCGGATGCGAACCTGGGAGCCCTCGTCTCGTCGCAGCTGCCCTTGCAGGGCGAGGTGCGAAAGCGGGCCGCGTTCTCCGGGGGGTTCCGAAACGGCGTGGCGGGCGGCCGCACGCGCATCGCGCTCACGAGCCACCACCTCACGAGCCAACGCTTCTACCTCGCGCGCCTCATCGGGGCGGCGCACGTCCTCGATGCGAGCGAGCACGTCGTGCCCGTCACCAACGAAGGGACCGCGCTGCAGAAGCTCGAGCGCTCGTTCGCGCAGGAGCTCCTCTGCCCCTGGGCCGCGCTCGACGCCTTCACCGACGAGAGCGGGACGGACGACGAGGGCGTCGCCGAGGCCGCCGAGCACTTCGAAGTCTCGGAGTGGCTGATCCAGTCCACCCTCGTGAACCGCGGGAAGATCTCCCGGTATCGCTTGCCCGCGGCCCCCCGCAGGTAGAAGCCCGCTCTCTCCGCTGCCCGCGGCCGCTGGCGTCGCGACAGCGGCTCTCGGTGCCGGCATACTGGCCGGCGGCATTGCGATGGTCGTCCTCGCCGGAGAGCCTACCGGGTCCGCGCGCACGGACGCGCCACCCCGCGCGAGCTTCGCACCGACCTTGAGGCTCGGCCCGGCATCCGGGCAGCTCGACTGGCGTTTCTGAAGGTCGCGCACCCGAGTCGGAACGCTACTTCGGCGTGCTCATCGTGGACTCGGGGGCGCACTTGCGTCAGTACCCGCGCAGCTCGCTCGCGCGGTGGACGCGGCCGATGGCCTGCACGAAGGCAGCCGTGCGCCAGTCGACGCCGTGCGCCTTCTTCGTCGCGACGAGGCCGGCGAAGGCCTGGCGCATGGTCTTGTCGAGCTCGGCGCGCACGCGCTCGGCCTCCCAGTAGAAGTGCTGGATGTTCTGCACCCACTCGAAGTAGCTCACGGTCACGCCGCCGGCGTTGGCGTAGATGTCGGGCAGGACGGCGATGCCGCGCGCGCCAAGCACCTCGTCGCCCTCGGGCGTCGTCGGCGCGTTCGCCCCCTCGACGACGAGCCCGGCGCGGAGCTCCTTCGCGACGTCGGCGTCGATGACCCCGCCGAGCGCGGCCGGGACGAGCACGTCGCAGGGCTGCAACAGCAGCTCCTTCGGCGGGATGGACGGCCCGCCCCAGCCGGCGAGCGAGCGCGCCCGCGCCGCGTGGGCGAGCGCGCCCGGCACGTCGAGCCCGGCCGGATCGTGGAAGGCGCCCGTGTGATCGCCGATGCCGACCACCTTGCCCCCGAGCTCGTGGACGATGCGCGCGGTGTGACTGCCGACGTTGCCGAAGCCCTGCACGACGAAGGTCGTGCCGGCGAGGCGCCGGCCGACGGAACGGAGGTACTCCTCGGTCGCGATGACGACCCCGCGCCCCGTCGCCTCGTCGCGCCCGAGCGAGCCGAAGAGCTCGACCGGCTTGCCCGTCACGACGCCCGGGTGAAAGCCGTGCGAGCGCGCGTACTCGTCCATGAGCCACGCCATCACCTGGGCGTTCGTGTTCACGTCCGGCGCCGGGATGTCCTTGTCGTCGCCGATGAGGTCCTGGATGCCCTGGGTGAAGCGCCGCGTGAGCCGCTCGAGCTCGCGCATGCCGAGCTTGGCCGGATCGACCGCGATGCCGCCCTTGGCGCCGCCGAAGGGCACGCCGACGACCGCGGTCTTCCAGGTCATGAGCGAGGCGAGCGCGCGCACCTCGTCGATGTCGACGCTCGGGTGGAAGCGCAGCCCGCCCTTGTAGGGCCCGCGGCTGTTGTCGTGCTGCACGCGGTAGCCGATGAAGGTGGCGACGCTGCCGTCGTCCATGCGGACGTTGCACTCGACGCGCAGCTCGCGCGCGGGCGTCTCGAGCAGCTTCTGGTCGTCGCTGCCGAGCTTCAGGACCCTGGCGGCACGACCGAAATAGCGGCTGACGTCGGCAAAGGCGTGCGACATGGCGTGATCCTCCCGGAAGTGGTCGGCAGCGCCCCGCGCGCCGCGGCCCCCGTTCCCCGGCAGGCAGTCTAGCAGGCGAGGCCGTCGTTCGGCGCGGCCCGTGCGCGTCGGTGCACGCTGCGCCGACGGCGCCGCCGGCGCCGCCGGCGGAGGGCGGGGAGTCGGTGGGCCGCGTCGTGCATCGACACGAGCACGGGCGCCTCCGGCGCGAGCGCCTCGAGGCGGCGACCCGGGGGGTCGACAAGGGCGCGAGCGAGCTCACGCTGGCTCTTCCCGCGCGGCAAACGTCGCTTACGGCACGTCTGTTGGGCACGCCGGCACGATGTGCGTGGCCTTCTCCCGCTCGGCGTCGCTCGGCTCGACCGAATACGTCTTGCCGGTCGTGCCGTCGAAGAGGCTCCCGGTCTCCCAAATGGCGATCCACCGTGGATGCGCGGGAGCCTCTCCAAAGAACCCGGGGGAGACGTCGACGCCGTCGCCGGCCAAGAGACAATCCCCGCGACCCGCCTGGGCGGCATTCTCGCAGAGTGGCTGCACGCTACCCGTGTCGACGTCGATGTACGCGGCTCGCGGCTGGCCCTCGCTATCCGGCAAGATGGCGGCGTGGCGCTCGTCGAAAAACACGAGCCTCACCGGCGTCATGCCGACATGGTAGTTGTTGGCGTCACCCGTGAGGAGGCGGTACCAGGGCAGCTTGCCAGAGACGACGACGGTCGTGCGATCGACCTTGCCGCCCGTAGCCCAGGTCGCTGCGAGCTCACGCGCGCCGCCGGGGAGCGACCGCTCGTAGAGGACGCCCGTGCGCGTGCCCGCGGGGCTCGTCGCGTCCGCGACCCAGGTCGCACCGACGGGAAGCCCAGTCGCGGGCGGGACTCGCCCGGGGCTCCGCCCCGCACTGCCTCCCGGGCCGAGCTCCCAATCGCATACCCGCCAGCCGACGCTCGGCATGGCAAAGCCAAGGCATATCCGCGCGTGCCGGGCATCGAACGTCGCGGGTGCGAAATCAAAGCCGCTCCATGCGACCGTTCGGTCCGTGTAGCGCGTCACGGTGCCCTTCACGGTGTTGCCGACGGCGACCACCACGGCGGGCTGCCCGAGAGGCGGAACCGACGGCCCCTGCTCGCCCCAGAAGACATATCGCGGGTCCGCCGCGTAGGCAGCGGTGGTGGTGCCCGGCGCGTCTTTGGGGCAACGGATCCCCGGCGAGTGGAAGCTCGCCGTCGTCGCACCGGTCGCGGTGTCGACCTCGACGATGCCGCCCGCGTCGAGATCGCACGCCACGAGGCGAGCGCCGTCGGAGCGCACGGTCGCCGCGCCCAGATTCTGGCGGAGGACCTTGCCGGTCGAAAAGTCGGCGAGCACCCGGCCCGGCCATGCGTCCACGAGCAGGGTCGCGCCTGCGTGCATGGCCTCGACGCGCATCGGCAGCCTCACGTCCTGCCCTGGCGTCCACGGCACGCTGCCGAGCGCGGCGAGATCGCTCCGGCGGAGGCGCACCATTCGCGTGGCGTCCGCTACGTAGAGATCCGTGTCTCCGAGGGCGACGAGACCGCTACGTCCGAGCCGCTTCATCGCGCCGGTCGCGAGCTCGACGAGGATCACTTCGCCGTCCTGCTCCACCCAGAGCCGATCGCCGAGCAGACGCGCCGTGCCCCAGTCGACGACGTACCGCAGCGCGAAACCGTTGGGGCCGAGCTCGAACACGCGACCATCGTCGAGGAGCGCCCAGCCGGAGGCGACGCCCGCCTGCCAGGCGTGCGGCTCGCCTTGCCATTCGGGAGGCAGGGCGATCCGACCGGTGAATCCCTGGCAAGCTGCCCGCGCCATGCAGAACGTTCCGAGCGTCTGCTTGGCCTCGAACGCCTTCGTAGCGTCGGGACAGTTCACCGCGCTCGCGACCGGGCTCGGCGCCGAGGTCGAGGCGGACGCCGTGGCCGTCGCAGACAGCGGGCCGTGCGAAACGGCGGGCGCAGGCGCCGGCGGCTGAACCGGAGCGGCGCACCCGAGCGCTACCACGAAGGGCAACGGCGCGATGGCGACCGTCAGTGCGCGACCGACGGACGGAGCTGCGTGCGCTGTCTCCTTGCCGGATCTCACTTGCGGTCCCTCTGTAGCGGGACGTGCGTCGGATTGCCCGTGAGCCCGGGCCCCGCCGCGCCCGCATTCAGGACTGCGTCCCAGTGCCCTGCAACGGGCTGCGTCGTCACGGTGTCCCTGGCGTTCATGAGCGCCAGGGCGACCCCGCGCCTGGCCAGTTCGGGGACGAGCGTTCCCATGACGGTGGAGCCCGTGGCGCTCGAAATGGCCATCTGCAGCCTGGCGGGCGGAACGCCCCGCGTCAGCGCGCCGTCCACCGATTGGAGGATGAGCGCATTGCCGAAACCAGCGGTGCCGTAGCACATCGTCCGCGCGAGCAGATTGCCGTGCCGCGTGGCCAGCTCGTACGGTAAAAGGCGCCATGCTCGTGACGCGTGCAACGCCATTCACGTCGAACATCCCGGTGTAGTAAGCGACGACACCGTCGGCCTTCATCATGGCGAGCTTTTGCGCCGTCGCGAGGATGAGCGCCTGGAGCGCCTCGGTGTGCCGCTGCATGCCGTCGAGTTCGATATCGAAGACGATCCCGTCGATGTCGATCGGACCCCGCCCCGAGGGAGGCGAGAAGAAGAAGTCGACGATCTTGTCCGCGTGGCCTGCGGTGTCCGGGCTGCTCCCCAGCCAAGCTGCGAACGCCTGCTGTTGTGGCTTGTTTCGTGGGTAGTGTGGGTTCGTGGGATCCGTGTCCGGGACGAGCGCATAGCCGACGAACACCTGGCCGCCGCGCGCGCGAATCGCGTCGACGAGGCTCCGCAGATAGTCTTCCTGATCCGTTGGATTGGGGCTGCCCCAGGGTAGATAATAAGGGGTGTCCCATTCGACATCTGGCGGATCGGTGCCGAACTTTGGAATGATGGTATGGACTTGGTCGTAGTCGTCCACCCGCGACGCTGCGAGCTTGTCGAGCCCCCCGGCGTCCAGCTGCCCCATGGACCCCACGAACCAGGGGGTGAAATCGAAGACCGACAGCCGTAGTCGCGGCCCCACGGTGACGCCCACCCAGATCCAGGCACCCGTCGTGACGGTCACCGACGCCTCGCCGGTCTGGCCAGGCGCGGTGGCGCTGACGAGCACCTCCCAGTCCCCAGCGGGGACGTTCTCGAACACGCAAACCGTGAAGCCCGCGGCGAGGCGCAGGTAGGGAGAGCTCGGGTCGCGCTTGACGGGCGTGCCGGCGACGACACGGCGCAGATGTACCTTCACGTCGGGCGCCACCGGATGGGGTGTGCTGGCGCTGGCGTCCGCGACGAAGACGACGACATTCCCATGGCCTGGCGTGAGGGAGCCGAGCACGTTCGCCGGAGGACCCGCAAACGCCAACGGCGTCGGCTCACCTGGCGCTCCGTGCGCTGCTGGCGGAGACGCGCCGGGGCCGGTGTCTGACGGACCACCGCCCTTCGACGTGCCGTACTCCCGCATCGCCGCGACGAAGTGCGGCGCGAGGTCCGGCGACGAGAGGCCCGGCCCGAGCGTCGGCGTCGGGCTGAAGGGGAGCACGGCGCCATGATCGTGCTGCGCCTGGAGTTCGCCGGCCACACGGCGCGCCTCGCCCGTCTGGGGCTCGCCGTAGGCGCGCTGATAGGCGCGGACGTTGTTCTGCCGCGAGCGCGACTCACCGAACCCGAGGTTCGCGAGGCGGCGATCCGTCGGCTGCGTCGCGCCTCCGCCGAGATGGGCGTAGTAGCGCCGGCGGAACGGAAGCCAGGGCTCGGGCGGGAGGTCGGCCGGCGCCCACACGACGCGCAGGGTCCTCGTGGCAGGGCAGATCTGGACCTGGACCTCGCCGGCCCCGTTCGCCTTGCAGGGTTCCAGCGTGAGCAGGCGACCGTGCTCGTAGACGCGGACGCGGGCGCCCGGCATGCGCACGCCGCGCCCATCGTGGAGCACGATGGTGTGGGGTCGACGCTCCGCGGCCGCCGCGGGATCGTGGCAAACACAGATCCCTTCGGGACAGTCCCAGGTCGGCTCGGCGCCGTCGGCGGGATCGTCCTCTTCGTAGGGCCAGGGCGGATCCGCGGCCTCGGAGCCCCTCGGGGACCGTCCCGGTGCGGGCGCGGCCGGCGCCAGAAGAGGAGCGGGCGGCTCGGCGGGAGGAGGTGCAGCCGCCTCGATCGCGAGCACGTCCCCCGGATAAAGGATGTCCGGGCTCCCCCGCTTCTGCCTGAGCTCGGCGTTGGCAGGGTGGCTCCAGATCGCCTCCCATGTGGTGCCGTGCTCGGCGGCGATCTTCACGAGGTAGTCGCCTGGTTGGACCGTGTAGAAGATCATCGCGGCGCTCCGTCGGTGGCGCGGCTCCTCGGTGCCGGCAGTTCCGCGCCGTTTCGTCGTCCCATGAATCTCTCCTGAGGAGCCACGCCGGCTGCCTGTTGCGCATAAGTCATGTTCTGCTAACTAATCGCTTCTTCTGGGGCTAGCAGCCGATGCCCTTGTCCGGCGCGGCCCGTGCGCGTCGGTGCGCGCGGTGCCGGCGAAGCGCCGGAAGTCGGCGGGCCGCGTCGTGCATCGACACGAGCACGGGCTCCTCCGCGCTCGCGGCCGTCACGGTGAGCCGCTCCTCATGTCGAAGGCAGCCTTGTCCTTCTGGCTCGCCCGCCAGGCCGCCTCGATGTGGTCGAAGAACCCGGCCGCCTCGACCAGCCGCTCGCAGACGGCGGTCTTGGACTCTCCGCTCCGCGCGGTCTCCGAGAACACGGTCCGGGAGTAAACGGGATGACGCGAGGCACTAGCCACGACCGGCGGGACGCGCGGGGTAGACATCGGCAACACCTTTCACCGGCGGCGGCTTGGCGCTCCGGGAGCTCCTTCGCCCATTAGAGCAGCTGCTCCACACCGCCGAGGTCGAGGAAGTAGATCTGCTCGTGGGTGAAGATCGGGACGGCGCCGATGACCACCAGCCGATCGTGGGCCGCGTCGTACTCGAGGTAGCCGCGGTTCTGGCCGAAGTTGGGCCCCTCGGGGTACCCGGTGAAGGGGTGGTCGCCGTAGGCGTCCGGCGGGCCCAGGGTGCCCGACGCGGAGTCGGCGACGAGCCGGGTCCAGGTGCCCTGGTCGACGTCGAGCGCCCAGAGGTCGTTGTGGTACTCGTTCTGCGCCTCGTCCCAGGGATCGTTCACGACCGAGCCACCGAAGGCGTAGAGGACGCGCCGGCCGGGATCGAAGGCGCAGCTCATCGCCTGGCGCGCACCGACCTCCACCGGGAGCGGGGCGGTCGACTGGCCGCCCGCCGCGAGGTCGATCACGGCGTAGGTGGCGAGCGTCTGCGTCGTGTTGCCGCCGTCGGTCGTGACGCGCCCGCCGACGCTGTAGAGCAGGCCGGTCGACGGGTCGTGCGCGAGGCAGTTGTCGTCGACCTGGGGCAGCCCGCTCGTGGCGACGCTCCAGCTCGCGGCGTCGAGATCGAGGGCGTAGACGGCGTCGCCGAAGCTGCTCGGCCCGGTCGACCCGTAGAGGAAGAGCTTGCGCGCCGGCCAGGCGAAGCGATGGGTGCGGCTCACGTGGCTGTCGGGCGGATGGGTGCCGGTCACCGCCACGATGCTGCTCGCAAAGGAGCTCCCGACCCGCATCATGCCGCTCGTCGAGGGCCCGAGGACCACCCACTCGCTCGACAGCGGGTCGAAGCCGAGGAGCTGACACCAGTCCTCGCCGCCCACGCAGAAGCCCTCGCTCGCCGCGAAGGTCGTGCCGGAGAGCGGCTGCTTGTCGTGGACGCCGCTCGCGCCATCGAGGCGCCAGAAGAACGTGTCGGCGAGCACGGTGAGGTCGCGATCGAAGGCGGTCACGAACACGTCGCTCGCGGGCTCGTAGGCGAACGAGATCGCGTCGATGGGCACCATGAGCGAGCTGCCGTTGACCACCGGGTCCTCGATGGTGATCGGCAGCTGCGTCCAGGCGAGAGCCACGCAGGCGGCGCCCGCGCCCGTCGTGCGGCACACCTGGCCGGTGTCGGCGCAAACGGCGCTCGACTGAAAGCTCGCGCCCGAGCAGAGCTCGAGCGTGCCGTCGGTGCAGCGCGTCGCGCCGTCGGTGCAGCTCACGCACACGGCCGTGCCGCCGGCGTCGAGCGCGCAGCTCTGCGCCGTGTCCGCGCAGTCGACGGAGGCCGCGAAGACCCCGTCCGTACAGCGCTCGGCCACCGTGCCGGTGCAGCGCCACGCGCCCGGCTCGCAGGAGCCCGGCACGGTGCTCTCGTCCGTCTGGCACGCCGCGAACGACGCAGCTCCGAGCACGAGCGCGCCAGCCCCGAAGAACGACAGTCGCCGCATCGAGCCTCCGCGGGCAGCTATACCCCGGAGGGCGCTCCGGGGGCACTGTGTCGACGCGCCCGCCGGGCGGTGTAAGCTGAGCCATGGCTTTCGCGCGGCGCGTCTTCTGGGTCTCGGCGGTGGCGGTCCTCGGCTGTGGTGGCAAGGCGGTCATCGACGCCGGCGACGGTCCCGGCGGGGGCGGCGCCGGCGGCGGCACGACCACCACGACCACCACGACCACCACGACCTCCACGACCACGACCACCACCACGACCGTCCTGACGTGCGACGGGCTCTACCAGGTGCTCGAGGCCGCCATCGCGAGTGCGGTCGCGTGCGACCCGCTCGTCAACATGGTCCAGTGCGACGGCAGCGCCGTCATCCACGATCCCTGCGGTTGCCCGGTGCTCGCCAACGAGACGAGCCCGGCGGCCGTCGAAGCGGCCACCGATGCCTACGACGCCTGGACGGGTGCGGGCTGCGGCCCGTACCTCTGCGGCCTCCCGTGCCAGCCGATGTCGGCCGGCCTGTGCATGGCGACGAGCGGCTCGTCGGGCACCTGCGTCGTCGCGATCTGGTGACGCACGGGCCGGGCTGGGCTGGGGTCACTCCTCGTCGGTCGCGTCCTGCTCCGACACGACCGCGCCCTTGTCGTCGGTCACGGTCATGTGCAGGGGGCTCTTGTCACCCTTCCACGCGGCGTACCCGAAGGACACCGCCTGGTGCGCGCCGGCGGCGAGCCCCTCGTGCCGGAAGATCTGCTCGCCGGAGTCGTCGATCTTCGTCAGCGTCACGCTCAGCTTCGCGGCCGCGTCGCCCTTCGTCGTCACGCCGAAGGTCCCCTTCGCGAGGTCGATCGACAGCTCCACGGCTTGCCCCGCCGCCTCGCCCGAGACCTTCACCTCGAGCTCGTAGTCGGCGCCCGTGGTCGCGATGCCGATGACCAGCGTCGGCGTCTCGTTGCCCTTCGTCGTGTAGGTGACGCGGCTCCAGTCCGCCGCGAAGTCGATCTCGTCCTTCTGGCCCGGGGAGAGCGAGACGCCCTCGACGGCGAGCGTGTAGCCGCGCCCGATCAGGCTCACGTCGGAGACCGACTCGCTCGCGAGCGCCGAGCCGTCGAGGGCCACGTGGAGCGCCTGCCCGCACGGCAGGTAATAGATCGGCTCGTCCTCGTGGCCCGACTTCGACGTCGCGGCGACCGCGCCGTCGATCTCCTGCACCAGCTTGCCGTCGGCGTAGCCGAGGCGCTTGCCGTCCTGGGTGGAGATGAGCAGGTCGGCGTTGCCCTCGAGGGCGATCTCGCAGGTCCCACCGGCCGCCCCCTTGTGGCCCTTCTGCTCGGCGGCGGGCGCGTCGACCGAGCCGCAGAAGTGGCACTCGAGCTTGCCCGTGCGCACGCTGGTCGGCGCGAGGGTCAGCGTCTTCGTCTCGGCGTCGCCCTTGTAGGCGTGCTCGGCCGCGGCCGGATCGGCGGCGGTCGTGTACGTCCAGGTGTTCGCCTTCCGGTCGACCTCGATGTGCTTCTCCTGGCCCGGGTAGTTGTTGTCGTAGTGCATGATCCACACGACGTCGTTTTCCTTCTCGACGACCGCGTAGGGAGTCGTGGCGTGGCCCATGGTGTACCCCGGGCCGTAGATCCCGAGCGTGTAGGTCTCTTCCCCGCCCTTGATCGACGCCGCGAGCTTGTCGACGACCTGCCCGGGGCTGAGCGTCTTGTCCTCGGCCTGACCCATCGGCATGACGGCCTGGGTCACGAACCAGTACGCGATCTCGCGCTGCAGCTTGTCGTTGCCCTCGAGCTCGAGCTCCGCGACGGTGGCGGCGCCGAACAGCTTCGGGTCGATCTGACCGCGCTCCATGAGGAGCGCGAGCGCCGCGAACCCCTCGCAGTGGCCGCCGCCCATCGACTTGTTGGAGCTCTCGAGCCACTGCTCCGCGGGGGGCGTCAGGATGCACCGGTCGCCCTCGAGCGACCCGCACACCAGGTCACCGAACATGCGCCGCGCCTCGGTCACGGTGAGGTTCGTGATGCCGTCGTCGTTGCCGTAGTTCTGGAAGGCGAAGCCGCTCTTGGCGGGCGTGAAATCGGCGACGGGCCTCGTCGGCGCCGGTAGCTCGTGCGTCTTGATCACGACCTCGCCCGCGACGTGCGCGCCGCCGACACTCGCTCCCCCCAGGCCCGGCCCGCCGGACGAGCCCTTCACGCCCGAGCCGCCCGCCGCGGAGCCGCTGCTCTGCGTCGTCGTCGCCGCCGCGGGCGACCGCGACGTCTTGCTCGAGCCGGTGCCGTCGGACTTCGAGGAGGTCGAGCACCCGGCAGCCGCGGACAAGACCAGGGCAGAAACGAACATGGTTCTCAAATTCATGGCGCAGCCTCGTCGCACGGCGCTCGCGCCGCAAGCGCTTCCGCACCCCGGGCATGCCAGCGCTAGACCCTCTGCCCCGCTCGCGCGTACAACGCCCGTCATGGCGAAGATCTCCCGTTCGATGATGGTCCCGGTCTTGCTTGCCGTCGGTGCCTGGCTCGGGTGCACGCCTCCCGCGCCACCGACGTCGCCCGGAGCCGGTGCGGGCACCGGCAGCGAGGCGGGCGACGCGCCGCCGGTGTTCACCCGGGCGGCGGAGGTCGCGAGCGGGTCGAGCGAGGACGCCAAGAACGCGGTTGCGTCCCGGATCACCAATGTGACGGTTTACTCCGACCGCGCCCTCGTGACGCGCGCCGCGAGCGTGCCCGTGACGGCGGAGCCCGTCGTGCACCGCTTCAACCACCTGCCTGGCTGGGTGGACGATGGCTCCGTCCGCGCGGCGACCAGCACCGGCAAGATCGTCGACGTCAGCGTGGAGCGGCGCTTTCTCGCTCGCTCGAGCGATGCCGGGTTCCAGACGGTCGAGCTGCAGCACAAGGAGCTCCTGCAGCGGGTGCAGGCGCTCGACGACGAGCTCGCGATCCTCGACACCCAGAAGAACCAGGTCGAGTCGATGCAGGTGTTCTCGCGCGAGAAGCTCTCGACCGACGTGGTGACGCGCGACATCCCGGTCCAGGCCTACGGCGACGTGGTCGCCTTCGTCAGCGGGACGCTGCGCGAGACGGCGGCAGCGCGGCGCAAGGCGCAGGCCGAGCGCGAGCGGCTCGAGCCCGAGGTCGCGGCGAGCGAGCGGAACCTCGAGGAGCTGCGGCGCCTGACGACCCTCGAGGAGACGACCGTGCTCGTCACCCTCCAGGGCGACACCGCCGGCACCGCCAACGTGACCCTGACCTACGCCACGCCGGGCGCGACCTGGGAGCCGATGCACGAGCTACGGGCGGACGCGGCCAAGGCCGGGACGGTCGAGCTCACCTCGTTCGCCGTCGTCACCCAGACCACCGGCGAGGACTGGAACGGCGCCGAGCTGTCGTTCTCGACCCAGTCGTCGTCGGACCCCGAGCGCATCCCGGAGCTCGAGATGCTCGCCCTCGGCAAGACCGAGGAGACGTCGCGCACCGTGACGCGGCGCGAGACCTCGTTCAGCCGCGCGCAGCAGGCCTACCAGGAGCAGAACATGCACTGGAACCGCATGAACCAGGCGCCCTCGCAGCGGCGCTCGGAGATCGAGCAGTTCGAGAAGTCCTACTCGAGCAACCTCGAGTACTTCGAGCAGATCCAGAGCAAGACCGTGCGGATCTTCCAGGGCCTGGAGCAGCGCGGCACGAACGCGCACTTCGTCGCCGCCGTGGCCGCGATCGTGCGCTCCGACGGCCGGCCCATCCGCGTGCCCATCGGCGGCCACCGCATCAAGGCGAAGACGAAGATCCTCGCAGCGCCCGAGGAGTCGCTCAACGCCGCCCTCACGTTGCAGATGACCAACGACAGCTCCCAGGCGCTCTTGCCCGGCAGCGTGGCCCGCTACCGGGACGGCGCCTTCCTCGGCATGACCGACGTCGACTTCGTGGCCCAGGGCGAGGACTTCTCCTTGTTCTTCAGCGTCGCCGACCAGGTGAAGCTCACCCGCAAGCTCGACCGGAAGCAAAGCTCGCTCGTGCGTCGCGCCCGCAACCGGATGCAGCTGTCCTTCGTGACCACCGCCAAGAACCTCTCGGCCGAGGACGTCGAGCTCGTCCTGGCGGAGCGCGTGCCCGTGTCGGAGAACACCGAGATCGTGGTGAGCGACGTCAAGATCACGCCGACCGCCAAGCCCGACATCGAGGGCATCGTGCGCTGGACCCTGACGTTGAAGCCCGGAGAGGAGCGCGAGCTCCGCATCTCCTACCAGATCGACTACCCGCCCTCGCTGGTGCTCGACGTCGAGCGCCGGCGCCGCGCGGCACCGCCGGCCCCGTCGCCGGCGAGCCCGTACTCCCCGGCCCCGAAGAAGTACGACCTCGAGGACCGCATCCACGACCTGGAGCACAACCTCTGATCGGCCCCCCGCTCGCGCCCTCGCGCCCTCGTGCCCTCACCCACGCCCGCTCCCACGCCCGCTCGCGCCCTCGCGCCCTCGCGCCCTCACCCACGCCCGCTCCCCCCAACCCAACCCATGAGCCCGGGGGCAGGGGCATGCGGCTCGGCGCGGCGTGGGAGGGCCCCGATGTCGAGCGCGAGGACGCAGGCGCAGGAGCCCACGCCCGCGCGATGCCCCATGCCTGCGCCGCAGCGCGAGTTGGGGCGGGGCCCGCGCCGCGCCGCGCCGCATGCCCCTGCCCCCGGGCGGCCGACCTACCGAACGCTGGCCCCCGGCCCCGAGCGGTGCGAGCCTGGTAGGGTTCGTGATCCGTGTGTCGCGACCGTCCGGGTCGTGGCGGAGGCCTTGGATGAAACAGCTACCTCTCTCTGCTCGGATGATGTGCGCCGGCCTCGCCGCCAGCGCCTGGGCCTGTGGCGGGCAAGAGCTCGAGCCCGCTCCCCCCTTCGACGTGCGACCGGGCGTGGAGATCGCGACGGTGACGGGGGCCGAGCCGCGGATCCCGCTGACGCTCTACGGCGCGGACGGGCAGGCCCTGCTGACGCTCGTCACCGACGAGTTCGGTCAGGCCCACTTCGCGTACATCCCCGACGCGCTCGTGACCCTCGACTCGGCCGCGGGCACGGTTCCGATGGCCGACGGCCACACGTTGAAGAAGGGGCAGTACGTCGTGCGCGCCGACAGCGCCGACCCGCCGGAGAGCTCGGCGCCGTTCGCCGTCCTCGGCGTGGACGACGTACCGGACGTCTCCCTCTACGAAGGCCAGTCGCTCACGGGCGTGCGCTTCGGTCTGCTCGGCGTGTCCTTCGGCCACAGTGCCGACGAGGGCTTCAACTACCTCGTGATGCGCGACGGCGTCGAGCTGAGCGCCATGGTCCGCTTCCCCGACCGCGCCCTCTGGGGCGACGGCCCGTGGCCCACAGTCATCGAGTACTCGGGGTACTCGCCGTCGAACCCCGACGGCCCCGAGCCCGGGACGCGCATCGCCACCTTGCTCGGCTACGCCACCGTGGCGGTCAACATGCGCGGGACGGGCTGCTCGGGCGGCGTGTTCGACGTCTTCAACCCGGCCCAGCACGCCGACGGCTACGACATCGTCGAGATCGTCGCCCGCCAGCCGTGGGTGCTCCACAACCGCGTCGGGATGGTCGGCCTGTCGTACTCGGGGATCGCTCAGCTGTTCGTGGGCTACACGCGGCCGCCGAGCCTCGCCGCGCTGACGCCCCTGTCGGTGATCGCCGACCCGTGGGTGCAGCAGTGGCCCGGGGGCGTGTACAACGGCGGCTTCACCCGGCAGTGGCTCGAGCAGCGCGACGCGTCGGCCGCCTCCGGGGGACAGAGCTGGACCGACAAGCGCATCGAGGCCGGCGACACGCGCTGCGCCGCGCACCAGGACCTCCGCCGGCAGAACATCGACTTCGAGTCGTTCTTCCGCCTGCTCGAGTTCTACCCGCCCGACGCCGCCGACCGCAGCCTGCCCCTGCTCGTGGCCGACATCGAGGCCCCCGTGTTCCTGACCGGGGCCTGGCAGGACGAGCAGACCGGCGCCGAGTTCGGCGCCATGCTCGATCGCTTCGGCGGCAGCGTGCACCGGTTCACGATGTTCAACGGCCGCCACCCCGACGGCTACAGCCCGCTCATGCTGGGGCGGTGGCTCGAGTTCCTGGAGCTCTACGTGGCGCGCCGCGTGCCTCGGCTGGACGAGGGGATCCGCGACCTGTTGTCGGAGCAGCTCTCCGGCGAGTTCGGCCTGCAGACGGTGGTGCCGATCGAGGCCAACCGCTTCGCGGCCTACGCCGACGACGAGTACGCGGCCGTGCTCGCGGCCTACGAGGCCGAGCCCCCGGTGCGCGTCCTGTTCGAGAGCGGCGCGGGCGGACAGGAGCCGGGCGCCCCCGTGGCACGCTTCGAGGCGAGCTACGCCACCTGGCCGCCGCCCGCGGCCAGCGGCTGGAGCCTCTACCTCGACGGCGCCGGGAGCCTGGGAGCCAGCGCGCCGACGCTCGCCGGAGCCGACAGCTACCTGCACGACCCGGAGGCCGGCAGCGTCAATTTCTTCGGCCCGCAGGGCTATCAGCTGACGGCCGAGCTCTGGGACATCGACTGGACCCAGTTCCCGGCCGGGCGCAGCCTGTCGTACGTCTCCGCCCCGCTCGCCGCGGACACCGTGGTCGCCGGTCCAGGCTGGGCCGAGCTCTGGTTCACGAGCGACGTCGACGACGTCGACGTGCAGGTGAGCTTGACCGAGGTGCGTCCCGACACGACCGAGGTGCTCGTGCAGTCGGGCTGGCTGCGGCTCGGCCACCGCAAGGTCGACGAGACCGCGTTGGACACGTTCCGGGTGCGGCGCACTTACGCCGAGGCCGACTTCGAGCCCCTCGTCCCGGGACAGATGGTGAGCGCCAAGATCGCCATCCCGTCGGTGGCGCACGCCTTCCGCGCCGGCTCGCAGCTGCGCGTCGTCATCGGCACGCCGGGCCGCAACCACGGCACCTGGCAGTTCGAGAGCCCGGACTACGGCGGCGCGACGCCGAAGCACATCGTGGCGTTCGGCCCGCAGACTCCGTCGCGCCTGTTCTTGCCTGTGGTGAGCGGCGTGCCCGTCGCTGCCGGCACGCCTCCCTGCCCGTCGCTGCGAGGCCAGCCCTGCCGCGCCTACGTCGCGAGCGCCAACACGAGCGAGTGACGGTCCGACCCGGCGGCAGCGGTCCGAGCCGCGGGGGTAGGCGGGCGGGAATGTCGGGCGCCCCGCGGGCGTTCGGACGCCCATGCTCCGAGGCCTGTGGCTCGCGGTGGCGCTCGCGGTCTCGGTGCCTGCGGCGCGCGCCGACGCGTGCAGCGCCGCCGAGCCCATCGACTTCTGGACCCTCGACGCCTGCCTCAGGCCCGACACCGGGCTCTCCCGGCCCGGACGCCTGGCGCTCGTGCGCGCCCTCGGCCGCGTCTCCGGCGCCGCCCGACCGAACGCGATCGCGCTCCTGCTGCGGGCGGCCATCACGGACGATCCGCCCTATCGCGAGGCGGTCGCGCGTTCGCTCGTCCGCCTCCGTGGCCTCACGTGGCGCGCGGCGCTGCGCCTGCCCTCGCGCCGCGAGGTCGTGGGCCGGCTCGCCGCGCACGACTTCGACCCGGAGATGATCTACCTCGTCGTCGTCGTCGGCGAGCCGATCCCCGGCACCCTGCGCCTCGCGGCGGTGCCCGAGCGGTGTGACGACGATTTCTACGTGTGGGCGACCCTGGACGTCGGCCCGAAGCAGTGGAGCCTGCTCGAGGCAGGGGTCGGGCACGACTGCTGAGCGTGCTCTGCGACGCGGCCCAGCCGGCGGGCCGGGGGCTAGGCTCCGCCCTCTGCGACCGACGGCTCGGCGTCCCGCAACAGCTCGGCGGCGCGCGCCACCCAGCCCTCGCGGCGAATGCGGGCCGCCGGGATCTTGAGCCGCTGCGCCACGGCTGCGACCTCGTCGTCGCTCCAGGCGGCGACCTGCGCGAGGTGGTGGATCCCCATGCTCGCGAGGGCGCGGGCGAAGGCCGGGCCGATGCCCCGGATGCGCCGCAGGTCGTCGCCGTAGGGCGCCGCATGGGGTGACTCCGCGGCGTGCCCGTGCCGGTGCTCGGCTGCGAGCTCCGCCTCGAGCTCATGGAGGCGCTCGGCGGCAGCGGCGAGCTGCGCGTCCTTCTGCGCGAGCGCTTGCCCCTGCTCGGCGACCTCGGCGCGCAGGCGAGCCACCGTGGTGTCGCGCTCCGCGCGCTCCCGCTCGACCCGCCGGACCTCGGCGGTGCGCGTCTCGAGCTCGGCCTCGAGCCGCGCGATGAGGTCGTGGCACTCGAGCAGCGCGTCGTCCTGGAGGGCCACGAGGCCGTCGCGCTCCGACAAAACGAGCGCGTGCCGGGACACGAGGTCGGCGCGCTCCGCGTGCGCGGCCGCGAGTGCCGCCTCGAGCTCTGCGACGCGCGGCGCGGGTGCGGCGGGCGGGGGCGCAGCGCGCGGCGCGGGCGCGGCAGGCGGTGGCGCGACGTGC
>JACRDA010000091.1 GCA_016212965.1 Myxococcales bacterium | reverse complement strand
CAGCGGCTGGCACCGCGACCCGGCCTGCGCGGACTGCCATGCGGTACCGGCCTCGCAGCTCCACACCGACGGCGTCGTCGGGCTCAGCTGGGGCTACCCGTCGAACGCGGACACGGCGACGCCGAGCTTCGACTTCGGCACCACGCGGTGCAGCAACGTCTACTGCCACGGCACGACCCTGATGGGCCCGAAGGCCGGCGGCAGCGTGAGCCGCACGCCGGACTGGAAGGTCGTCAACGGGAGCTACGACGCGTGCGGGACCACCTGCCACACCAACCCGCCCGGCGGAACGCACATCGCGAGCGACAAGTGCCAGATGTGCCACGGCGCGACCATCGCGAGCTTCGTGCCGGGCAACCCCCCCTCGGTGACCTGGGCGAACGCGCAGAGCCACGTGAACGGCACGGTCGACCTCACGACACTCACGTGCACGACCTGCCACGGCGACACGCCGACGAACGACCCGGCGCCGCCGAAGGGCACGATGGGTGAGACGCTCACGACCCAGAAGGCCGTGGGCGCGCACCAGGATCACGTGAGCGCGGGCAGCGGCTGGCACCGCGATCCGGCGTGCGCGGACTGCCACACCGTACCCGCGTCGCAAATGCACACGAACAACGTCACGGATCTCGCCTGGGGGTACCCGGCCACGGCGGGCGGCGCGACCCCCGCGTACGACGCCGTCGCGACGAGCTGCGGCAACACGTACTGCCACGGCACGACGCTCGCGGGGCCGAAGGCCGGCGGCGCGGTGAGCCGGACACCCGACTGGGAAGTCGTCAACGGGAGCTACGACGCGTGCGGCACGACCTGCCACACCAACCCGCCGGGCGGCTCGCACGTCGCGCACACCGACTGCAAGATCTGTCACACGGCCGTGATCGCGACGTTCAACCCCGCGGGTCAGACCGCGACCTGGACGAGTCCCACGCTGCACGTCAACGGCACGATCGAGAGCAACTCCTACCACGACCTCGGGCAGTGGACGACGCCGGGCGGGAGCGCCAACCACCACGGCAGCAACTACTTCCTCACGAACGCGCGACGGGACGAGCACGGCACGGCCTGCACCGCTTGCCACGGCGCCGACTACCTCGGCGGCACGGTCGGCGTGTCCTGCAACGACACGAGCGCGGGCTGCCACAACGGCAAGAACTGGCAGGACTGCACGTTCTGCCACGGCACGGGGCCGAGCCAGAGCAACCCGCCGCTCGGCGTCCGCAACGAGAACGCGACCAACACGCTCGCCGTCGGCCGCCACGTGGCGCACCTCACGTCGAGCGCGAGCCACGTCGCCTTCGCGTGCGTCACCTGCCACGTCGTCCCGCCCGCCAACGACGTCGGGCACACGACGGGGTACATCCCGAGCGCAAGCCTCGCGACGACCGGCCATCACGGCGACGTCGCCTTCTCGCTCGGCGCGACCGGCATGACCTGGAACGTGAACGCGACCCAGGGCGCCCCCGTCACGGCGCGCGGCACCTGCACGCGCGCCTGCCACGGCAACGGGCAGGGTGGCTTGCCGGTCGTGACGCCGTACTGGGCAGGCGGGAACTGGCCGACCGCGAACGTGTGCGGCAACTGCCACGCGGCGAGCCCGAACACGGGCGAGCACAACAAGCACGCCGGCGAGGTCGGGTGCTCCGCTTGCCACCCGGGCGCCAACACGGCGACCCACATGAACGGCTCCGAGACGGTGAACGGCACCATCAACGGCATCCCCGGCCAGGGCGGCGGGAGCGTCATCACGATCCCGCCGGGCGGGGTCTGCGGCCCGAGCTGGGGCTGCCAGGGCACCTGCCACGGCAAGAACCACGGCCCCGAGTGCTTCTAGCTCGTCGCTCCGGGGACGGCGCGCGGCTCGCGGTTGTGGGTGCGCTCGAGCGGCGATAGAAGCACGGGGCGGCGCGCTGCAGAGCCGCCGTGACAAGGAGGATCCATGGCCCGAGCGCGCCCCCTTTCGCTGGTCGCCCTGCTCGCGAGCCTCGTCGCCTGCAGCGGGGGCGCGAGCAGCGCGACGGGCAGTGGATCGGCATCCGCCGCGGCGTCCGGCTCCGGCACGCCGGCGGCGTCGGCGGCCGCGACCGCGAGCGGCTCCGGCGCCTCGGCCCCCGTCGCCGTCGCGGGTGTGGACCCCGCGATCGAGGAGCGCGTGCGCGCCATCGCCGCCAGCTGCGTCGTAGGTGAGGCCGACGGCGAGGTGCGCGACTGCCCGGGCGACGAGCGCGGCGCACTCGTCAAGCACCTCAGGGCCGCGCGCCCGACGACCTTCGTGGCGACCCTCGCGGCCCTCGCGCGCGGCCCGGGTGCGAGCGACACGAAGCTCTACGCGGCCTCGCTCGGCCTCATGGGCGACCTCGCCGAGGCCGTCGACCGCGACTGGCTCCGAGCGAACGCGACGCGCCCGGCCGCCGAGGGCGTGCTCGAGCTCGTGGCGAGCGCACCCGACGGCTTCGCCTATCATTTCGGGCGCGCCGCCGCGGCGGTGCCGCTCCTCGCCGGCCTGCACGCCGAGCTCGCCGCGGTGCTCGACCGGCGCCCGGCCGGCACGCTCGAGAACCACGTCTACGAGCTGTTCCTCGTGTACGGCGGCGTCGCCGCGCTCCGCGAGCTGCAGGCCGTCGTGAAGAGCTCGAGCGTCACGAGCGCCCGGCAGGCCGCCGTGTGGGCAGTCGGCGTGGCGAACTACGACGGGCCCATCGGCATCGTGTCGAAGCCGGCCCCGGCGGACAAGGCGCAGATGTGCGACTGGGCGAAGAGTCTGCTGAACGACGCCGAGCCGCGCGTGGCCTATGCTGCCGCCGCCGCGCTCGGACGCTGCAGGGGTCCCTACATCGACGCCGCCCTCGCGGCGCTCGAGGTGCGCGCTGCCCAGCAGAAGCTCGACGAGCCGCTCGGTCATGCCGTCCGCGCGCAGTGCTGGACCGAGGGCGTCGTCGGGGGCGCGGTCAACGGGACGGCGCCGCAGTGCCAGAAGGCGCTCGGCATCGTCGCCCAGGCGCTCGGTCGGAAGGACCTCCCGCCGGGCGATCTGCGCGCGGCCATGTGGGTCGTGGGCAGCATCGGCGAGGGGCCCGGTCAGGCTCCGGCGGCCAAGGCGCTGCTCGGCAAGTTCGCCGGCCACGCGGAGCGGCAAGTGGTCGACGCCGCGAACGAGAACCTGAAGAGGCTGAGGTAGCGCTCGTGGCGCGCGGCGTGCTCCACCGCGAGCGCACGCGGTGGCGGCGCCACTGGCTGCTGCTGCTGCCGCTGCCCGTGCCGCTACTCGCGGCCGGGCTCGTGCTGGCGCAGGTGGGCAGCCGGCCCGCGCCGCCCGTCGTGGCGCTCGGTCCGGCCGTCGGGCTCGTGGGGCTCGTGGTCGCGTGGGCTCTCTTCGCCGTACTGCGGGTGCGCGTCACCGCGGCGGAGCTCGTCGTGCGCTACGGGCTCTACGCGCAGCGCATCCCCGTCGCGCGCATCACCGCCGCGGCGGCGGTCGACTACGACGCCCGTTCGCTCGGAGGGTGGGGGCTGCGGCGCGTCCGCGCGGGCGCGTGGGCCTACGGCCTCGCCGGCGTGCCGCGCGCCGTCCGCATCGAGTGGCAGGGCGCCGGGGGCGGCGCGCGCTCGCTCTTCGTGTCCTCGCGCGACCCGGAGCGCCTCGTCGCGGCCGTCGAGCGGGCCCGCGCCGGCGGGGCGCCGGGGCCGTAGCTCGGGCTCAGGCGCGACGGCGCCGCCGTGCCTCGCGCCACGCGAGGAACGCGGGCAGGCCGAGCACGGCCGTCGCCAGGCAGGTGATCTCGCCGAGCACCGCGAGCACGCCGAAGAGGAAGAGCGCCTGGTTCTTCGCCAAGAGGAGCGAGGCGTAGCCGATGATCGTCGTGACCGAGCACAGGACCACGGCGCCGCCCGTCGAGCGAAGGGCAGCCGTGACGTCGTGCGAGCCGTCCTGCACGTAGCGGCTCATCATGTTGACCGCGTAGTCGACGCCGATGCCGAAGGTGATGGGGTAGGCGATGAAGTTCGTGAAGTTGAGCTTCACGCCGAGCGCGAGCTCGAGCGCGGCGAGCCACAGGACGCCGACGACGAGGGCGCCGATCACGTAGAGGCTGACGGTGCTGCGGCGGAACAGGACGGGCACCGCCAGCACCACGCCGAGGACCGCGAGCAGGGTGGCGAGCGGCCCGTCGCGACGCAGCGACGTGAAGATGTCGGAGCTGAGCGCGAGGCTGCCTGCGACGCGTCCCGGGCGCCCGTCGGGCACGGCGGTGGCGGCCACCGTGCGCAGCGCCGTGGCCAGGGTGACGATGGTGTCGCCCTGCCAGAGCTCGCGGTTGGGCCGGGGAAAGACGAGCACCGTGCGGCCGCTCGAGCCATCGCGCTCGCGCAGGCCCGCGGTGAGGCTCGACGGCAGGTCGTCGGGGCCGAGCTCGCCCCGGTCGGCCGCGGCGAGGAGCCGGTCGAGCGGCTCGCGCTTGTCCGCGGGCACGAGCGAGCGGATCTTCGGCGTGAGGACGCGGCGCAGGGCCTGGAGCTCCGCGCGCTTCGCCGGCTGCTCGCCGGGGACCACGTCGTCGAGGGTGCGCACCGAGGCGATCAGAGCGTCGAGGGGCGGCTCCGCGGCCGCCCTGCGGATCGCCGTCGCGATGGCGCGCGCCTCGGCCGGGTCGTCGGCGAGGATCGCCGTCGGCGTGAGGTAGGCCGCGAGCAGCGCATCCATCTTGCGACCCCAGTACCCCTCGCCGGTGGTCCAGGTGTCCGAGCGGCGCAGCCTCGACAGGTCGTACTCGATGGAGTCGGCCCCGAAGCTTCGGACCTGCAGGACCGCGGCCGACGAAGCCGCGCGTCCGGGGGGAAGGCTCGATGGTCCTCGTGAGGTCCGGTCTAAGGGACCGCACGACGCGATGCAACCCACGCGATCGCCCCCGCAGCTCGCGCGCAGGCGTCGCGTCGAGCGCGCAGGAATTGCGGGGCGCGCGGGCATCGCAACTGCGAGTTGCGTTTCCCACGTGCGGTGGTAAGCCTCGGACGACTTCTCGCTGCAGCGGCGCTGCGCGTTTCGCGGCGCCGAGCGCCAAGGAGCGAGCCCGTGATCTGGCGTCACATGCGGTCGCTGTGGCCGCGTTACACCTTGCTGCCGCCGCTCCCGTTCGTGGCCTACTTCCTCACGGTCGCGGCGCTCGGCCGCGTGCGCGCGGACCACGTGATCGTGGTGCTGCTCGTGCCCGCGCTCGCCTACGGCACTGCGGCCACGAAGAGGCTCTGCGTCGGCACCTATCCGATGGCGCTCGTCGGATTGCTCTACGACGCGATGGGTCCGCTCAAGAACCTCGGGCTCACCCCGGAGAACGTCCACAACTGCGATCTGCGCGCCGTCGAGCTCGCCCTGTTCGGCGTGGGCTCCGGCGCGGAGCGGATGACGCTCCAGGACTGGTTTCTCGAGCACCACACGCTCGCGCTCGACGTCTACTTCGCCATCCCCTACGGCCTGTACATCTTCGCCGCGCTCGGCTTCGGGGTGTACCTCTACTTCCGCGACTTCGGCCGGCTCCAGGTCTTCGCGTGGGGCTTCTTCGTGGTCAACGTCGTGGGGTACGTCACCTACCACCTCTACCCGGCGGCCCCTCCCTGGTACTACCACGCGCACGGCTGCGTCGTGGACCTCACCGTGTCGGCGTCCGAGGGCCCCGCCCTGGCCCGCGTCGATGCGCTCACCGGGCTCGGGTACTTCGCCGGGCTTTACGGCCGCTCGAACGCCGTCTTCGGGGCGATGCCGTCGCTGCACGCGGCCTACCCGACGCTCATCCTGCTCGCCGGCTGGCGGGTGCTGCGCTGGCCGGGGCGCATCCTCGGCATCCTCTTTCTCCTCTCGATGGCGGTCGGCGCCGTCGACCTCGATCACCACTGGGTCATCGACGTGCTGGTCGGTCTCGGCTACGCGCTCGCCGCCTTCGGCGTCGTGGCGCTCGCGGCCCGGCGGCTCGGCCGGGTGCCCGTCCCCGGTCGGGTCGAGCCCGCGCCCGAGGCGAGCACCCCGTGACGGTCTCCGACCGCCTCGCCCACGCGCTCGCCCTGTGGTTCGGCTGCGGCCTCGTGCCGTACGCGCCGGGCACGGCCGGCACGCTCGGCGCCATCCCGCTCTACCTGCTCGTGCGCCCGCATGGGCTCGGGGTCGTGCTCGCGACCGCCGTCTTGCTCACCGCGGTCGGCATCTGGGCCGCCGGGCGGGTCGCCGCGCACAGCGGCACGCACGACCCGCAGATCGTGGTCATCGACGAGGTGGCCGGGGTGTTCGTGACCTGGCTCGCCGCGCCCGCGAGCGCGGCGGGGCTCGTGACCGGCGTCGTACTGTTCCGCATCTTCGACGTGTGCAAGCCCTGGCCGGCGCGGCGCGCCGAGCGCCTGGCCGGCGGCTGGGGCATCGTGCTCGACGACCTCGCCGCCGGGGCGTGGGGCGCGGCGCTGCTGCTCGGCGCGCGCGCCCTCGGCTGGCTGTGACTCACGGGTCGCAGGGGAAGTAGTTGCCGGTCTGGCCCGGGGGCGGCTCCGGCTGCTCGTAGTGCGCGCAGGCGAGCTCGGCGAAGGGCGTCACCGAGTAGAAGCAGAAGTCCTCCTGCAGCTGGTTCGCCTGGATCGGGGGCAGCCGGAAGCGCAGGACCAGCGTCTGGAGGTCGGGCAGGATGTTGAGGTCGCGCACGTCGAGGCCGAGGTCCTGGGTCGTCATGGTCGCGCGGTCGAGCTCGAACAGCACGCCGCCGCGCTCGTGGGCGAAGAGCGAGAACACGCGCCCCTCGGCCGACTGCACGAAGCGCGACATCGACACGAAGTCCCCGCTGAAGGGCGTGAGCGTCCGCGACGCGAGGTCGAAGATGCCGAGCAGCCGGCTCTCGATGATCCCGGCGAAGAGCGAGGCCGAGGCGCTGACGCCGTCGGGGCCGATGCTCACGGTGGCGCTCGCCTCGAGCACCCCCTTGCGCACGACGAGCGTGGCATCGACGATGAGCGATTGGCCGTCCTTCGCGAGCGCGAAGCGCGGCAGATGGGCGCCGACGGTCGACAGCTCGAAGGCGAGCGTCGTGGGGTCGATCTGCATGAGGTAGAACTGCGGGCCGTCGGCCGGCGGCACCTGCGTCGGATCGTCGAAGAGCGAGGCGTCCACGCGCTGCATATCGAGGAACGCGACCGCGGTCGCGCCGCCGTCGGCCATGAGCACGGGGCCGAAGCCCGGCAGGTTGCGCACGAAGCTCGGGCCGGCGGGCAAGAGATCGATGACGCTCACGGGGTCCGGGTTCGTCCAGCCGGCCGTGGGCACGAAGTCGGCGCCGGGCGTGCAGAAGGTGGGCGACATCAGCGCGCGGCTCGCCCCGGGGACGAGCACGATCGGCGCGGCGCAGTTCGGGACGTCCACGCGGAGGCTCGTGCCGGTCACGAGATCGACGTGCTCGACGACGGTGACCGGCTTGCCGTCGATCCACTGCGTCGTCTCGGCGACGAGCGCGGCGTCGCCGGTCGGCAGGATGGTGAGCTCCTCGGCCGGCCCCGCGAGCGCGACCGCGCGGAGCTCGGTGCCGGTGGCGGTGTCGAGCACGTGCAGCGCCTCGGCGTCCGCGGCGAGCAAGAGCGAGCCGTCCTCCGACAGCTGCAGCTGGCGCACGTCGGTCTCGCCCGAGAAGACCGGGGACGTCCAGAGCACGTCGCCGGTCGCGAGGTCGAGGGCGACGAGTCGATCCGGCTCGGCGGCGGTACGCGCGCCGAAGCCGTCCCACAGGGTCTTCACCGGCGCGGCCGTGGCGTAGACGATGTCGCCCGAGCCGAAGGCGTGGCGCAGGGTCTGGAGCGGCAGCTCGCGGGTGGTCTTCGCGGCGACGTCGACGAGGACCGTGACGTCCGCGCGCTGGCCGACGACCCAGCGCCCGTCGGGCGACACGGTCATCGCGCCCTTCAGCAGCTCCTCGCCCTCGGCGAGGCCCGGGCCGCGCTCGTTCAGGTTGGCGCCGCCCTGCACCTCCTCGGTCGGGACCGCGAAGCACGCGGCGAGGGACAGCGAGGCGACAACGGCGGGGGCGAGACGGGACAGGCTGACGGAACGCATGGGCAAACCTCCAAGCAAGTCGTGGGCTCGCCGTGCGCGTTGGCGCGAACGCCCCCGGGGGGAAGCCCGGCGCAGAGGGACTCGTCCGGTGGCGACGGGTCCGGGAAGAAGCAAGGGCACTCGCGCGTGGCGGCGCGCTCCCGGCGGGACTCCCGCGGGGAGCATCGGCGATCTGACCGGACATACGCTCGCGGGCCGCTCTTCCTCCCTCCGGGCGCTTCGCCCGCCTGCTCGGCGCCGTTTCGCCCGCATGGCGCGACGTGGTATCGGTCGGAGCACTTTGTCGAACGTGCGCCGCAACATCCGTGCGGGGGGTGGCCCGGGGCCGGGGAACGGCTCCTCGCGGGGGGCCGCGCGCGCTCCGACCGTGCCGCCGGAGCGCGCCTCGATGCCCCCGCCCGCGCGCGCCTCGACGCCCCCGCCCGGCGGTCCGGGCCACGTCTCTGGCAGCCACACGCGCGGTCTGCTCATGGCGATCGGCGGCGCCGAGGACAAGCTCGGCAGCCGCCTGGTGCTGTCGGAGCTCGTGGCGCGGGCCGGAGGGCGCGGCGCCGTCATCGCCGTGTTCCCGACGGCCTCGCAGATGCCCGGGGAGCTCGGCGACACCTACACGGCGATCTTCCGCGACCTGGGCGCCACCGCGCACGTGGTGCAGATCGACTCCCGCGCCGACGGCGAGGCTCCGGCTCACCTCGAGCTGCTCTCGCACGTGTCGGCGATCTTCTTCACGGGGGGCGCGCAGGGGCGCATCGTGACCCTGCTCGGGGGGACGCCGCTCGCGACCGCGATCCGCCGCGCGCACCGGCGCGGCGTGCTCGTGGCGGGCACCTCGGCGGGGGCGAGTGTGGTGTGCGAGCACATGATCGCCCAGGGCAAGCGCGGCTACGCCCCGCGCCGCGAGAGCGTCACGCTCGCCCCCGGCTTCGGGCTCACCAAACGCCTCATCATCGATCAGCACTTCGCCCAGCGTCACCGCATCGGGCGCCTGTTCTCCGCCGTCGCGCTGAACCCCTACCTCATCGGCGTCGGCATCGACGAGGACACCGCCATTACGCTCGACGCCCAAGACCACCTGCGCGTCCTCGGACGCGGGACCGTCACCGTCATCGACGGTGCGAAGATCCTGTACACCGACATCCACGAGACGCCGGGGGCGCGCCCCGCGGCCCTGCTCGGCCTGCAGGTGCACGTGCTCACCCCCGGCTGCGGCTTCGACGTGCACCCGCGCCGGCCGGTGTGGCCGCCTACGCCGGTCCCGGTCGCAGCCGCGGTCGGTGCCGCCGCCCCGGGCACGCGCGCCAAGACGGCGCGCGCGTCGACCCTCCCGACCGAGAGAGGAGCTACGAAGTGAAGCTCGACGAAACGCGTGTCTACCGCGGCCCCAGCCCCTACGGCTATCGCCCGGTGGTCCGGCTCACGCTGGATCTCGGCGAGCTCGAGGACCACCCGAGCAACCGCATCCCCCGCTTCGTGGACCAGCTGCTCGACGACGTGCCTTCCCTGCACGAGCACGGCTGCTCCTACGGCGAGCCGGGGGGCTTCGTGCGGCGGCTGCGCGACGGCACCTGGTTCGGCCACATCCTCGAGCACGTGGCGCTCGAGCTGCAGTGCCTCGCCGGCACGCCGGTGACCTACGGCAAGACGCGCAGCGAGGGGCGCCACGGCGTCTACCACGTCATCTACAGCTTCGAGGACGAGGAGGTCGGCCTGCTGGCCGGCGACATCGCGCTCCGCTACCTGCGGAGCATCCTGCCCACCGGTTTTGCGGACAAGCTCGAGCCGGCGACGAACCTGCGGGCGGAGCTCGATGCGCTCGCGCGGCTCGCCGAGCGCGTGGCGCTCGGGCCGTCCACGCGCAGCCTCGTGGAGGAGGCGAAGAGCCGGGGCATCCCGACCCTGCGGCTGAACCGCCAGAGCCTCGTGCAGCTCGGCTGGGGCTGCTACCAGCAGCGCATCCAGGCGACCATCACGAGCCAGACCCGCCACATCGCGGTCGAGATCGCGCAAGACAAGCAACTGACGAACTCGCTGCTCGAGCGCGCCGGCCTGCCGGTGCCGCAGCAGGAGCGCGTGCACTCGGCCGAGGAGGCCGTCGAGGTGGCGCGCCGCATCGGTTTTCCCGTCGTCGTCAAGCCGATGGACCTCTCCCACGGTCGCGGGGTCGCGCTCAACCTGCGCGACGAAGCTGCGGTGCGCGACGCCTTCGTCAAGGCGTGGGAGCTGTCGAGCTACGTGCTCGTCGAGCAGTACTGCGAGGGGCGCGACCACCGCGTGCTCGTGGTGGGCGGCCAGGTGGTGGCCGTCGCCGAGCGCGTGCCCGGGCACGTCGTCGGCGACGGCCGGAGCACCATCGCCGCGCTGGTCGACAAGGTGAACGCCGATCCGCGCCGCGGCGTCGGGCACGAGAAGGTGCTGACGCAGATCGTCTTCGATCACCAGGCCGAGCGGCTCCTCGCCCTCGCGGGCCACACGAAGGAGACGGTGCTGCCGGCGGGCGCGATGTTCGCGCTGCGCTCCACCGGCAACCTCTCGACCGGCGGGACGGCGGTCGACCGCACCGACGTCATCCACCCGGACAACGGCGAGATCGCGGCCCGCGCCGCCAAGGTCATCGGGCTCGACGTGGCGGGCATCGACCTCATCTGCCCCGACATCTCGCGCTCGCTGCGCGAGAGCCGCGGCGTCATCGTGGAGGTCAACGCGGCGCCCGGCTTCCGCATGCACCTGGCGCCCACGGAGGGAAAGCCGCGCGACGTGGCCGGGCCGGTCGTCGACATGCTCTACCCGACGGGCAAGCCCTCGCGCATCCCGCTCGCGGCCATCACCGGCACGAACGGCAAGACGACGACGAGTCGCATGGTGGCGCACATCCTCAAGATGGCCGGCAAGCGCGTGGGCCTGACCACGAGCGACGGCATCTACATCGACGGCGAGCGCGTCTTGAAGGGCGACATGACCGGCCCGTGGAGCGCGCGCGTCGTCCTGACGGACCCGACGGTCGACGCCGCGGTGCTCGAGACGGCGCGCGGCGGCATCTTGCGCGAGGGACTCGGCTGGGATCGCTGCGACGTCGGCTGCGTGATGAACGTGACGAGCGACCACCTCGGCCTGCGCGGCGTCGAGACGCTGACGGACCTCGCCTTCGTCAAGCGCCTGGTGGTCGAGGTGGTGCACGACAACGGCACCTCCGTGCTCAACGCCGACGACCCGCTCACCGCCGCGATGGTGGACAAGGCCGAGGGCCGCATCATGTTCTTCTCCCGCTCGGCCACGAACGCGACCGTGCGCGCCCACGTGCAGAAGGGCGGGCGCGCCGCGGTCATCGAGCAGGGCGTGAACGGCGACATGCTCAGCATCTACGACGGCGACCGGCACATCCCGCTCACCTGGACGCACCTCATCCCCGCGACCCTCGAAGGCAAGGCGAAGTTCAACGTCGAGAACGCGCTCGCGGCGGCGGCCGTGGCCTTCTCGATGAACGTGTCGCTCGAGCACATCCGCCAGGGCCTGCGCACCTTCACGACCTCGTTCTTCCAGACGCCGGGCCGGTGCAACGTGTTCGACGAGCACCCCTTCCGGGTCATCGTCGACTACGGCCACAACGCGGCGGCGATGACGGCGATGGTCGAGCTCGTCAAGAGCCTGCGCAAGAACCGCGCGATCGGGGTCGTGGCGGCGGCCGGCGACCGGCGCGACCAGGACATCCGCGAGCTCGGGCGCGTCGCCGCGTCGGGCTTCGACGTCTTCATCGCCAAGGAGGACTCGAACATCCGCGGCCGCGCTCCGGGCTCGCTCGCCGCCCTGCTCGTCGACGGCGCGCGCGAAGGGGGGATCGCCGAGGACCGGCTGTTCGCCTTCCAGAACGAGCGCGACGGCATCGCCCACGCGCTCGGGCTGGCGAAGGAGGGCGACCTCGTCGTCATCTTCGCCGACGACCCGGCCACGACCTGGAAGCAGGTCATCTACTGGGGCCGCGAGCGGCCGAGCACGGACGACACGCGCAGCCTGCCGGATCTGCACGGGGAGGTCGATCGCGCATGACGACCACCGCGATCCTCACGCACGGCGGAGCCGCCTCGGCAGCCGAGCACTCGGACGGTTGCCGCGCCGCGGCCGAGCGCGCGGCCGAGGTGCTCCGCCGCGGCGGCGACGCGCTCGCCGCCGCGCTCGCCGCCACGGTGGCGCTCGAGGACGACGTGCGCTTCAACGCCGGCACGGGCTCGAACCTGCGCTTCGACGGGCGGCTCGTGCAGATGGACGCCTCGGTCATGGCGAGCGACGGGCGCTTCGGCGCGGTCGCGTGCATCGAGCGGGTGAAGAACCCCATCCTCGTCGCCGCCCGGGTGATGGAGACCCCGCACCTCATGCTGGTGGGGGAGGGTGCAACGGCCTTCGCGCGCCGGGTAGGCTTCGCCCTCTTCGACCCCGTCACGCCGCGCGCCGTGGCGAAATGGGATCGCGCCATGGCCGAGCTCCAGGGCTACGGCGACGGGACGCTCGCCGAGGATGCCGAGCCGTGGCGTGCGCTCGAGCTCGAGCGCTACTGGAACTTCCCGAGCCCGGTGATGCGCGTCGCGCCGAAGGGCATGCGCATCGGCGAGGACGGCGAGGCCGTGCCCGTCGATCCGGGCGCGCCGCCGAACGAGCGGAAGAGCGCGGCGGCCGGCACCGTGGGCGCGGTCGTGCGCGACGCGTCCGGGCGCTTCTGCGCGACCGCCTCGACGGGCGGCACGCTCTACATGCTGCGCGGCCGCGTGGGCGACTCGCCCCTCATGGGCTGCGGCGTGTACGCCGGCGAGCACGGCGCCGTCGCGGCGACCGGCGTCGGCGAGCACATCGTGCGGCGCCTCCTCGCGAAGACCGTCCACGACTGGCTCGCGGCGGGGGTGCCGGCCCGCGCGGCGGCCGAGCGCGGCGTCGCGCTCTTCCCGACCGAGATCGACGTCGGGCTGCTCGTGGCCGGGCGCGACGGCGAGGCCGTGGCCGCGAACCGCAGCATGGCGAGCGCGCTCGTCGTCGCCTGACGAGCCCGCCCGCCGGCCGGGTCGGCCCGAAAGACTCCCGCGCGGGGGCCGCACGAGGCCATAATCGGCGCCCATGCCGAGGCAGCTCTCGCAACGCGCCCTCCACATCGACGTCGGCACCGGGTCCACCAGCCTGTCGGAGCACGGCTTTCCCGACGTGGTCGGCCCGGTGGACTTCGCCTTCGACCGCGTGCACGAGCGCGACTGCCTGGTGATCGGCTCCGGCGTGCTCGCGGGCAGCATCGTGCCCGGCTCCAACCGCCTGGTCGTCGCGGGCCGCTCGCCGGTGTGGGGCGGCTTCTACGTGTCGACGGTGGGGGGCGCCTCGCTCATCTGGGACGGGATCGGCATCTCGTTCCTGACCCTGACGGGCCGCGCGGCGAAGCCCACGGCGATCGTGCTGTCCGGCGAGCGCGGGCACGATCCGAAGGTGACGCTCGTGGCGCTGGATCTCGAGGCCATCTGGCGCGAGGGCGGCGAGCATCACGGCTTCTATGCGCTGCAGCAGCACGTGTTCGAGCGCCTCTGGGACCGCGGCGGCACGCCGCGCGTGCTCGGGGTCGGACCGTCCGCGCGCCGCACGCAGTTCGGCGCGATCGGCTCGAGCAAGACGCAGCGCGGGAAGATCACCGCCGTCGACTGCTGGGCGGGGCGCGGCGGCATGGGGACGCAGATGCTCGGGCAGCACAACGTCTGCGCCATCGTCTACGGCGGCGACTTCGAGGACGAGGACCTCAGCGACCGCGCCGAGGCCGACGGGTACTTCCAGAACCGCTTCTCCAAGTCGATGAAGCTCGTCGATCTCGAGGCCACCGTGAAGTACCGCTTCGACCCGAAGTTCGCGACCGGCGGCACCTTCGGCTCGAACTACGCCAAGCTGAGCGAGCTGATGCTCTCGTTCAACTACCGCTCGGTGAGCTGGGAGCCCGAGCGGCGCATGGAGCTCTGGAAGCGCCTGGTGCGCGACCACTACCTCCGCCAGTTCAACACCGAGACCATCGAGGCCAAGCAGCAGGCCAACTGCGGCGAGCCCTGCGCCGCGACGTGCAAGAAGCTCCACGGCCCCTACAAGAAGGACTACGAGCCCTACGCCACCATGGGCCCGCTCATCGGCGTGTTCGACCAGCGCTCCGCCGAGCGCATCAACCACCACGCCGACGCCTACGGCTTCGACGCCATCCAGATCGGCGGGCAGCTCGCGTGGCTCATGGAATGCCTGGCCGACGGCGTGCTCGACAAGCAGACGCTCGGCCTGCCCGCGGGCGTGCCCGACCGGCCGATCTTCGAGCCCGAGGGCTTCGACCCGGTCGCGAGCTCCGAGCACAACGAGCGCATCGCGATGGCCCTGCTCGATCTCACGATGACCGAGGGTCACCTGCTCGGCCGCGGCATGCGCGCCGCGGCCCGCGCGCTCGGCCCCGACGCAAAGCGCCGCGCCGTGTACCTGGCCAACGGCGACGACGGCTGGATGGTGCCCAACCAGTACTGGGTCCCGGGGATGTTCAGCCCCGCCGCGCTCATGGGCAAGTACTACGTCTACTACGGCTTCGACTTCCACGCGCCGCGCGCGCTCGGCCACAAGTGCGCCGAGAGGCTCGTGGCCGAGCTGACGCTCGACAACGCCGGCATGTGTCGTTTTCACCGCGGCTGGGCCGAGGATCTCTGGGCGCAGATCGTGACGGGCCACCTCGGCCTCGAGCTCGACTACGTCGACGTGCACAAGCGGCTCGCCCGGCGCATCCACGCGACCGGCCGGGCGCAGCCCTGGGAGACGGCCCGGGTCGAGGAGATCCTGCACCGCTACCTCGCCGAGGTGCGCCTCACGACGTCGGACGCGCCCGAGCTCGACGCATGGCTGCGTCGCTTCGACCAGGATCGCTCGGGCGCCGCGCGGGCCTACTGGAGCGAGATCAAGGCGGGGATCGACGCGGGCGTGGCGGGCGCGTAGCGCCGCGTCCGGTCGGCGTCCCCGCGGGCCACGCCGTTGAGGCCCCCGACCGGCGGGTGTACGCCCGGGGCCGGAGGTCGTCATGGGCCGCTACGCCATTCGCCGGGATCCCATCATCCGCCTGCCCTTGCTGATCATCGCCGCGACCAAGGGGCGCAGCTACGTCGAGGTCGACGACCGCGAGGTGCACGTCGTGTTCGGCCTCGCCGACGAGCGCATCCCGCTTTCCGCGATCCGCGGGGTCGCGCCGGGTGAGTGGGCCTGGTACCTCGGCGGCGGGGTGCGGATCGGCGGCGGCGGCATCGCGTATGTGGGCTCGACGCGCGGCATCGTGCGCCTCGAGCTCGCCGAGCAGCTCCCGTTCCGCGTGCTCTTCAAGCTGACGGCGCGCTTCGGCGTCTGCACGCTCTCGCTCGAGGAGCCCGAGGCCTTCGTAGACGAAGTGCGCGGCAAGCTCGCTCGGGCCTGAGCCCCCGACGGCCCCCGACGCCGAGCGCTCGACACCCGGTGCGCGCGGGGCGATAGACAGCGCCATGACAACCGAACGCCACCACAAGGTCACCGTCGCGCTCTCGCCACGCGAGCTCGCGCTCGCGGAGCACATCCGCAGGGTCCGGCCGGACATGGACACGAGCGCGGACGCCATCCGTTACGCCCTGCGCTTCTGGGCCGCGAAGAACGCGCCCGATCTGGAGAGCGCATGTCGGGACGAGCAACTTGCCGCCGCGCGGCGCGTGACCGCGGTGAAGGTGTCCGGCCCGAAGGGCGGCAAGGCCGTCGACCGGGCGCCCGCCAAGGCGCGTCGCGGCAAGGCTCGGAAGGGCGGCGCCGCGCGCTGACGGACGTCGGCGAGTCGACCGGGCGTGCCGGCCGCCTCGCCTTCTTGCGGCGATGAGCAAGCGCTTCGACCCGCTCGTCTTCGACGACCTCCGCGTCAGGGTCGCGCGGGCCCTCGGGCAACCATGGCGCGCGAGCTCGCGTCGGCCGCCGAGGCGCCCGCGATCGCGACCCTCGCCTCCCTCGGCGCCCGGATGCTCGAGCTGCTCTCCGATCGCGACGACGAGCTCCGGGCCGTTGTCGCGCGCACGAGCGATCGGCTCTCGGAGCCGGCCTCCGTCGTGCCCGTGGCGCTCGGGCTCGCCACGATGGCGCCGGGGAGCGCCGACGCGCGGGGCCCCACGCTCGTCGCGATCGCGGACGCGTCCATCGAGGCGTGGTGTCGCGCCCACGCGACCACGGCGTCGAGCGGAGCCTCGCTCGTGACGGTGCTCGTCACGGCCGTCGCGAGGGCGAGCGCCTGCCCCGTGATCTACGGCCTCGCAGGCGGCGCGAGGAGCGAGCCGCGGGCGGCCACCGTCGAGCGCATCGCGACCTGGCTCGCGGCCTGGCTTGCGGTCCAGACGGACGCGTCGCGGTCGCTCGATGCCCCGACGCGCGCGGCGCTCTCGGGCTGGTGCGCGAGCGCGCTCGCGCTCTTGCCGCGCTCGGATGCCGCGGTTCGCAACGCCGTCCGTGCCGTCCGGCACCTGCCGGACGAGCCGAGCCGGCGGAGCGCCTGGTTTCGTCTGCTCGGTGCCGCCATCCCCGATGCCGTCGCATCCGACGATGCGGTCGTCGTCCGCTCGGGCAGCGACGGGGTCTTCGTGCTGGCGGCGGTGCGCGGCGCGATCGTGCGCTTCGACGGCGCGGCCGATCTGGAGGCCGCCCTTCCCGAGTCGCAGCGCCCGTTCTTCCGCGCGGCGATGGCGCGCCTCGGGCTCGACCTCGTGGCGCGCGGGGTCGGTTGCGCCGGCGACGGGTGGGACAGCTTCGAGCTCTGCGACGCGCTGCCGGGCACGGATCTCGCGGTCCACGTGACGCACTGCATGGGTGACACGAGCTACCACGTCACGATCGCCCGGCCCGACACCGGCCGGAAGATCGAGCTGACGGACGCGCCCTTCGAGATGATCGCCATCGATCACGATGGCACGTCGGTGTGGCACCAGCAGGTGGACTGGAACGGCGTGCGCACCTCTGCACGCCACGAGCTCGGGTCGGCCCCGGGGCCGTGGCCCGAGCACCCGGCTCGCGCTGCCGTGCGGCTCGTGAGCGAGATCCTCGGCCCGCGCGGGTCGGGACCGCGCCCGCTCGGGGACACGCGGTTCCTCTTTGCGGAAGATGTGGCACCGCGCCAGGCGCTCGGCGTGGTCCTCGGTGCGGGTGTGCAGAGAGAGCTCGCGGACGCCCTGTGCGGCCGGGCGCTTCCGAGCGACGGGGCGGCCGGCGAGGTCCCGTGGACCGACTGCACCGCGGCGGGGCAGCCGCTGCGTCTCGTGTATGCGAGCGGGTCCCGGGAGCCGCCGCCGCTCGCGCGCCTGGTGGGAAGGACGCTCGAGCGGTGCGACCGGGTGATCGTGGTGGTTCCCGCCAGGCCGGTCACGGCGCGTCCCGGCACGGTCTTCGTCGCCACGGCGTACGTGGACCTCGGGCAGAGCGCCGATACGACACCGCTCGGCGCGGCGCTGCTCGAGTGCGTCGCGCGCGCGAGCGCGGACCGCACGGACCTCGTCTACGGCACCTACGGAGGCGACGCCCGCATCCGCTACCACGGGCCTGCGCTCGCGGTGATCGGCGAGTCGCTCGGGCTCCGTGACACGGCGACCCTGCGCGATCGGGTCCTCGTGCTCGCGTTCGTCACGCGCGCGGACGGGCGCCTCCCCGAAGGCGGCCTCGCGTCCTGTGACGGCGCCGCGCGGCTGCTCTTGGACACGATCGCGCTCGCCGCGCGCCTGCGCCCCTGACGTGGGGTCGTGACGACCCTCAGGCCCGCCCCCGCCGCAGCTTCTCGGCCGGGTGCAGCATCTGGTAGTGACAGGAGCTCGGGCCCGCGGTCGGCGCGTCCCAGAGGTGGAGCGAGTTGCCGCGGCACACCTTCCACTCCTTGCAGCCGGCGCACTGGCCGGTCTCGGTCCAGCTGCGGTCGCGGAAGGCCTGGTAGCGCTGCTCCCAGACCTCGACGAAGTCGTCGCGGCGCACGTTGCCCTGCGTGAGCCAGGGCGCGAGGTTCGGGCAGGCGGCGATGCCGCCGTCGGCGAGGATGCCGGCGATGTGGATCCCGGCACGACAGAAGTACGGAGCGTCGCGCACCTTCGACTCCCACTCCCAGCCGAGCCAGCCCTCCTCGGAGAGGTTCACGACGAGGCCCTCCGAGGCGCCGCGTGCACGCAGGCGCGCCATCGCGGGGACCAAGGCGCGCACGCCCGCGGCGTCGAGCAGGAGGTCGGGCTCGGAGGCCGCGCGGCCGCGCGGGAAGATGTTGAACACGCGCCAGTGGCTGACGCCGAGCGCCCGCACGATGTCGTAGGTGGCGTCGAGCAGCGGCAGGCTGCGCGGCGTCACGCAGGTGATCGCCTCGACGATGGGCACCCGCGCCGCGACGAGCGCCGCGAGGGCGCGCGACGCGTGGGCGAAGGCGCCGGCCCGGGCGCGCAGCCAGTCGTGCTCGGCCTCGGGTCCGTCGAGCGACACGACGACGCTGTCGAGCCCGAGCGCGGCGAGCGCCCGCGCGCGCTCCGCGTCGAGCAAGAGGCCGTTGCTCACCAGGCCGAGCTGAAAACCGAGGGCGCGCGCCCCGCCGAGCACGTCCATGAGGTCGCGCCGCACGAGCGGCTCGCCGCCGGTCGTGACGAGCATGATGTCGGAGGCCCGGTAGCGGCTCGCGATGCGCCGCAGGGTGTCGAGCACGACGGCCGCCTCGAGGCCGCGGTTCACCTCGTCCTTGCTGCAGTCCGAGCCGCAGTGCCGGCACGCCAGGTTGCACTGGCGCGTCGCCTCCCAGAAGAGGTAGCGCAGCTCGTGGAGATCCGCCTCCAGGCTCTGGACGCGGCTCCAGCGCCGATCGGCGAGCGAGCACCAGAGCTGGCGCAGCATGGGCGCGCCCCGGCAGCTACGGATGGGCCGGCGTGAGCTGCAGGTTGACCGGGCTCTGTGGGGCGCCCGCGGGCACGTCCGTCGTGGTCGTCGCAAAGGCGCCGTTCGCGGCGCCGTCCACGTCCGCGGCCTCGAGGTGGTAGCCGCCCGAGCGGAGCGATTGCGCGAACTGGTAGTCGCCCTGGAGCTCGAAGCGGCCCGTCGCGTCGCTCGGCGCACACGCTCGTTCCGCGCCCTCGCTCGGCGTCGTGACGCAGACCTGGATGCCCTGCACGCCCGCGCCCTTCGGGTCGCTCACGCGCCCGTCGAGCAGGTGCACGAGCCGCTGGCCCACGTACTGCGCGCCGTAGCAGGCCGCGATGAGCACGCTCGAGCCCAGTGTGAGGATCGTGAGCTCGGCCTTCTTCAACCACCTCGGCATGGCTTCTCCCTCGGTGCGATGGGTTCGTGGACGCGGGACGCCCAAGCGTATCGCGCCCCCGTGACGGCCCGTTGACGCCCGTCATCGCGGGCCTCCGCGGCGCTGCCCCAACGGCACTTTTGCTCCTCGCCGCTTGCTCGTGCTCTGATCCCCCGATGCAGAGCGGCGAGGAGCGACCGGCCTTTCGACCCTACATCCCTTCGGCCGCCAAGATGCGCGAGCTCACCTGGGGCCCGCTCCTGCTCGGCACGGTGCTCGGGGTCATCTTCGGCCTCTCGTCGCTGTACCTCGTGCTCAAGGTCGGCATGACCGTGAGCGCGTCGATCCCGGTGGCCGTCATCTCGATCACCTTCTTCCGGCTGCTCGCCAAGGTGCGGCGCGCGGACGCCACGATCCTGCAGAACAACATCGTCCAGACGGCCGGCAGTGCCGGCGAATCGATCGCCTTCGGCGTGGGCGTGACCATGCCGGCGATCATGATCCTCGGCTTCGACCTCGAGTTCTGGCGGGTGGCGCTCGTCGCCGTGCTCGGCGGCCTGCTCGGCATCCTCATGATGATCCCGCTCCGCCGGGCGCTCATCGTCGAGCAGCACGGCCAGTTGAAGTACCCGGAGGGCACGGCCTGCGCCGAGGTGCTGAAGGCGGGGGCCTCCGAGGAGTCGCGCCGGGTCGCGGCCGAGGCCGCGCGCGATCCGGAGGAGGAGGCCCGCGCGCGCGCCGGCGGCAAGGTCATCTTCACGGGCTTCGGGATCGGCCTGCTCTACAAGACGCTGATGTCCGCCTTCAAGGGCTGGAAGGACGTGCCCGAGGTGGTGTTCGGCAAGCCGCTCGCCGCGGGCTCGCTCTCGGCCGAGATCTCCCCGGAGCTGCTCGGCGTCGGCTACATCATCGGCCCGCGCATCGCGGCCGTGATGGCCGGCGGCGGCGTGCTCGCGTACCTCGTGCTCATTCCCGCCATCAAGTTCTTCGGCGAGGGGCTCGCGGGGCCGCTCACCCCGGGCACGGTGCCCATCAGCCAGATGGACCCCCACGACATCCGCACGGCCTACGTGCTCTACATCGGCGCGGGCGCCGTCGCCGCGGGCGGCATCATCAGCCTGCTGCGCTCCCTGCCGACCATCTGGCACGGCATCAAGGGCGGGCTCGGCGATCTGCGCCGCAAGAAGGGCCCCGGGACCGCGGGCGCGACCCGCCCGCGCGTCGACCGCGACATCTCGCTCAAGTTCGTGGGCGTCGGCATCCTCACCCTCGTCGTGACGATCGTGCTCGCGCCGCCCCTGCACATGAACGTCCTCGGCGCCGTGCTCATCGTGGTGCTCGGCTTCTTGTTCGTCACCGTGTCGTCGCGCCTGGTCGGCGAGATCGGCTCGTCGAGCAACCCTATCTCCGGCATGACCGTGGCGACCCTGCTCGTCACGTGCATCGTGTTCCTGCTCGTGGGCTGGACCGGCCCCGCCTACTACGTGACGGCGCTCAGCGTGGGCGCGATCGTGTGCATCGCCGCCTCGAACGCCGGCGCCACCTCGCAGGATCTGAAGACGGGCTTCCTCGTCGGCGCGACGCCGCGCCTGCAGCAGATCGCGATCCTCTTCGGCGCCCTCGCCTCGGCGCTCGCGCTCGGACCGATCCTGCTCGTCTTGAACCAGGGCGCCACCGTGTACGTGCCGCGCGTGATGTTCGAGGCCCAGCCAAGCGAGCGGCCGGCACTCGGCGCCGAGGAGACGGCCCGCCTGTCACCGTACGCCGGCGAGGCGCCGCCTGCCGCCGGGAGCTACCTGACGCTGACGCAGCCCGCGCCGGAACAGGGCGTGGAGCTCGCGAAGGACGCGCTCCCGCCCGGCGACTACCTCGTCGACGCCGCGTCCGGCGCCGTGACGTACAAGGTCACCGAGACTTTCGCCGCGGATCTGCGGGTCGATCCGGCCGAGCTCGCGGACGCGCCGAAGGAGAAGCTGGCCGGTCCGCAAGCCAAGGACGACGGTGCGGAGTACCTCGTGTGGCACAAGCTCGCCGACGCCGAGGGGCCGGCGGGCGCGAGCGGCTGGGGCCCCGAGGGCAAGTACCTCGTCACGGCCGAGGGCGTGCCGGCGTACCTCGTCGATCCGGGCGTGAACGGCGTGCACAACGTGCGACCCGACGGCAGCCGGGTGACGAAGTTCGACGCGCCGAAGGCGACCCTGATGAGCTACATCATCAAGGGGATCCTGAACCGCAAGCTGCCCTGGGGGCTCGTGCTGCTCGGCGTCATGATCGCCATCGTGCTCGAGCTCGCGGGCGTGCCGTCCCTGGCCTTCGCCGTCGGCGTGTACCTGCCGCTCTCCTCCTCGACGCCCATCCTGATCGGCGGCGGCGTGCGCTGGCTCGTCGACCGCTGGATCAAGAAGAAGCACGCCGCCAAGAAGCTGAGCGAGACCGAGCTCGCCGCCGAGGGCGACAAGAGCCCGGGCGTCCTGCTCGCGTCGGGCTACATCGCGGGCGGCGCCATCACCGGCATCGTCGTCCTGCTCGTGACCGGCGCGCTCGGCGACGTGTCGACGAAGATCGAGGCCTGGTCGCGCGAGCACAACCCGTTCTTCGAGAAAGGCATCGCCGGCATTCCGGCCGATCTGCTCGCGCTCGTGCCCTTCGTCGTGCTCACCGTGCTCTTGTGGCTCGCAGGGCGCGAGCTGTGGCTGCGACCGCCGCGGGGCAAGGTCGCGGTGCCGCGCGAGCCCGCGCCCGAGCCCGACGGCTGAGCGCCGCGCTCAGCGCCGCGGGCTCTTCAAGCGCACGCCGCACTCGACGCAGTAGCGCATGCCCGTGACGAGCTCCGCGCCGCACGTCTGGCAGCACGGGACGCCGGGGCGCACGCGTCGCTTCGGGCGGTCGAGGTCCGCACCGCACATGCCGCAGAAGTGCTCGTCCGGCAGGGGGTCGTGGCCGCAGCCGGGGCAGGGTGGGCGGGTCGGCGAGAAGGCCTTGCCGGGCAGATCCGGCACGTCGCCGATCGGGAGGATGGGCATGCCCCGGATCACGCCCCCCGGCGCCGGGATGGGCCGACGCGAGGTCGCGGCCTGCCTCGCTGGCCCGCGCCCGCCCGCACCGACGCGCGGCGGTGGTGGGCCGACGATCGCGGCCGAGCGCGTCGTCGGCGTGGGGGCGGCGCGGCGGTGCAGCGCGATGGGCTCGTCGGGCTCGGCGAGCCACGCATCGAGGTCGAGCTCCTCGGCCACCTCCACGTCGAGCTCCGGCGCGTCCTCGGTCGCCACCTCGGTCTCGATGGCAACCTCGGTCTCGACGGCCACCTCGGTCTCGACGGCCACCTCGGTCTCGACGTGCTCGGGCGGGGAGGCTGCGAGCGGGGGCTCGACCTCGGTCTCGGGCTCGACCTCGAGCTCGACGGGCTCGACCTCGGGCTCGACCTCGAGCTCGACGGGCTCGACCTCGGGCTCGACCTCGGTCTCGACGGGAGCCGCCGCTTCGGTCGCGGGCTCGGTCTCCGGCTCGGTCTCCGGCTCGGCTTCGGTCTCCGGCTCGGTCTCGACCTCGACCTCGACGGGAGCTGCAGCTTCGGTCTCGGGCTCGACCTCGGTCTCGGGCTCGACCTCGGTCTCGGGCTCGGCCTCGACGGCCCCTGCTCCCTCGTGCTCCGCCACGAACGCGGCCGGACCCTCCCCGTCGCCGGCCTCGTCGATCCGGATGAGCACGGCCGAGATGTTGTCGCGTCCGCCGGCGTCGTTCGCCATCGACACGAGCAGCTCGCACGCCGTCGTCAGGTCGTCGGACTCGAGGATCGCGAAGAGGATGTCGTCGTCCGACACGAGGCCGCTCAGGCCGTCGGAACAGAGCAGGTAGACGTCGCCCTTCTGCAGCGGCTCGGTGCGGACGTCGGGCTCCACCGCGTCCTTCATGCCGAGTGCCCGCGTGACCACGTTCGAGGGCAGGCGCTTCAGGACCTCCTCGCTCAGCTCGGGCTTGCGCCGGCGCGCCTCGTTGATCATCGAGTGGTCCTCGGTGAGCTGCGCGATGGCGCCGTCCCGCACGCGGTAGCAGCGGCTGTCGCCGACGTGCACCACGTGCAGCGCTCGCTCCTCGGGCGCGAGCCGGATGGCGACGAGCGTCGAGCCCATGCCGCCGTCGCTCGTCGAGCGGCCGCTCTCGGCGTAGACGGCGCGGTTGCAGTGCAGGACGGCCGCGACGAGGGCGCGTGCCGTCTGCGAGAGCGACGCGTAGCCTTCGGTCGCGTCGCTGCTGTCGGGGCCCTTGCGGAAGAACGCCTCGAGCGCGGTCACCGTGATGGCGCTCGCCACGTCGCCGGCCTGGTGGCCGCCCATCCCGTCCGCCACGGCGTACAGGCCGAGCTCGGGCGACACGAGGATCTGATCCTCGTTGTGCTTGCGACGGCGCCCCACGTCGGTGAGGCCCGCCGCCAGCACGTGCGCGCCCGCGCGCGCTGTGGTGCCCGTTGCCGGAAGACTGGCCATGCGCAGCGCCGCACTATACCCGTTCCGGGCCGAGTTTGGCCTGGCCGCCCCCCTCCGTCCGTGGTTTACGGGCCGCGGGGGCGACCCACGCGCGCGCCATGCTGCGGCGCGGCGCGCGGTCGGCCTCGCGGGAGGTCTCATGGGTGCAATCGGTCGCCGGTTCGTTCTCGTCGTCTTCGCCGCCGCATGCGCGGTGCTCGCGCTCGGTGCCTGCGGCGGGCCGAGCGCCGAGGACCTGCAGAAGCAGTGGAACAAGAACCAGGAGGAGCTCTGGAAGGCCGGCTCGAAGTTCCCGAACTTCAAGGCGGCGATCGACGACGTGCTCGCCTCGGCGGGCAAGGACTTCGAGGCCGCCAAGAGCGCGGAAGAGAAGACGCGCCAGGACCGGATGAAGGCCGCGAACGAGCGCGTCGGCGCGCTCCTGCGCAGCTTCACCGAGTACGACGCCGAGATCGGCAAGCTCGAGAAGTACATGGGCGACAAGGCCCTCACGAGTCTGCCGGCGAGCACCTTCAACCCCGTGAACGACGCCGCGAAGCAGGCGCTCGAGAAGGCCGCCTCGGCCATGAAGGCGGCGACGCCGCTCACCGGTGACGAGGCCCGGCAGACGATCGTCGAAGCGACGACGCTCCTGCGCAACTCCGTGAGCCAGTTCGAGGCGCTCAAGCGCTCCACGCTCGGCACGGCGCGGCCGACTGGTACCGCCGCGGGCACGGGCGCGCCCACGGGTACGGCCGGGTCGACCGGCACGGCCGCGAGCGGCACGGGCAGCCCGAAGATGAGCGACTACTAGCCCCGGCTCTCGGGTTGTGCCCGCGCCCGCGCGCGTGGCATCTTGCGCCGCATGGACCAGCCCCGCGCCCGTGTCCTCTCGGGCATCCAGCCTTCGGGCCAGAAGCACCTCGGCAACTACTTCGGCGCCATCGCCCAGTACCTCGCCCTGCAGGACGAGTTTCCGGGCGAGTGCTACTTCTTCATCGCCGACTACCACGCGCTCACCTCGCTCCGCGATCCGCCGGCGCTGCGCGAGAGCGTGCGCGAGGTGGCGCGCACCTACCTCGCGCTCGGGCTCGACCCGCACAAGGCGTGCCTGTTCCGCCAGAGCGACGTGCCCGAGGTGACCGAGCTCATGTGGCTGCTCGCGAGCGTGACCGGCATCGGCCTGCTCGAGCGCGCGCACGCCTACAAGGACAAGGTGGACAAGGGCCTCAAGCCCTCGGTCGGCCTGTTCACCTACCCGGTGCTCATGGCCGCCGACATCCTCATCTACCAGGCGACGCTGGTGCCGGTGGGCAAGGACCAGCTCCAGCACGTCGAGATGGCGCAGGACATGGCCACGCACTTCAACGAGGCCTTCCCGACCGACCCGCCGCCCCTGTGCCGGCCCGAGCCGCGCCTGTCGTCCGCCGCCGTCGTGCCCGGCCTCGACGGCCAGAAGATGAGCTCGAGCTACGGCAACACCATCGGCATCTTCGAGAGCGGCAAGGCGCTGAAGAAGCGCACCGGCCAGATCGTCACGGACTCGACGCCGCTCGGCGCGCCGCTCGACCCCGACAAGTGCAACGTGTTCGCGCTGCTGAAGCTGGTCCTCGGTCCGGAGCAGCGCGACGAGCTCGCCGGCTGGTACCGCGCGGGCACGCGCGCGGGGCAGCCCTTCGGCTACGGCCACGCCAAGCAGCTGCTCGCGGAGCGCATCGAGACGCACTTTGCCGCGGCCCGCGCGCGGCGCGAGGAGCTCGTGGCGCACCCCGAAGAGGTCGAGCGCGTGCTCGCCGAGTCGGCGGAGCGCGCGCGCCGGCTCGCGCGCCGGACGCTCGACGCCTGCAAGCGCGCCTGCGGGCTCACGTGAGCGGCGGCGCCGCGCGGGACCCCGCCGACCCCGACGAGGCGGACCGGCAGCGCGCGCTCTACGCCGAGGGCGCCGAGCGCTACGACGCCCTCGTGTCCGCCGAGGACGCCGACCGCGCGCTCGATGCTGCCCTCGCCGAGCTCCTGCCCGTGTCCGGCGCGCGCGCGCTCGACGTCGGTTGCGGCACGGGACGCATGGCGCGCGTTCTCTTCGGGCTCGGCGCCGCGCACGTGACCGGGATCGACCGCGCGCCGGCGATGCTCGCGGTCGCCCGCCGGCGGCTCGCCCGCGAGGTCGCGGCGGGCAAGCTCCTTCTCCTCGAGGCCGACGCCCGCGAGCTCGCGCTCGCGCCCGGCTCCTTCGACTGCGCCGTCGCGGGCTGGTGCTTCGGTCACTTTCGTCACTGGATGCCCGACGACTGGCGGAGCGAGGTGGGCCGGGCGCTCGACGCCGTCGAGCGCGCGCTCGTGCCGGGCGGTCACCTCGTCGTCGTCGAGACGCTCGGCACCGGGCACGAGACGCCGCGCAGCCACGCGGCGCTCGACGAGTACTTCGCCTGGCTCGAGCAGGAGCGCGGCCTCGCGCGGCGCACGCTCCGCACCGACTACGCCTTCGCCTCGCTCGCGCAGGCGCTCGAAGTGCTCGGGGCGTTCTTCCCCGCGGAGCTCGTCCTGCGCGTGCGGGCGCGCGGCGCGGCGCGCGTGCCGGAGTGCACCGGCCTGTGGTGGCGCCGCGTCGGCTGACGAGCCTCACTGCCTGACCCCTGCGCCGTGCTAAAAGGCCGTCGGGTCGGCGGCGCGGGGGAGGCGAACGCCCATGCACAAGACGGCCTTCAGTCACAGCGTTCGGATGCTGCTCTGCGGGCGCTGCGGGGCGCCGCTCGACGCGCCGCCGGCCGGTGGCGACGCGACCTGTCCCTACTGCCACACCCGGCAGCAGCTGCGGCAGCGCGACGAGAGCCGCGAGCGCGCCGCGGCGCGCCAGGTGATGGGCGAGCCGGAGCGCTTCGAGCGCCTCCGGTCGCAGGACGGCAAGCCCCTCATCCCACCGCAGAGCCTGATGCCCTATCTCGCGGGTGGGGCCCTCGCGCCCGCCTACGCGCCGCAGGCGCTCGCCGAGTGGCAGCAGGCGCGCCTCGAGCTGGCGAGCGGGGCGCCGTACCCGACCGAGGAGCGCTTCTACTTCCTGACGCTGCTCGTGTCGCAGCACTTCATGGAGCAGCAGGACGAGCTGCGTCAGCGCGGCATGCTCGAGACCGCGCTCGAGCTCGTCACGGCGCCGCGCCACAAGCAGGTGCTGCGCTGCATGCTCGCGCGCTCCGCCGCGCGTGCCGGCGACCTCGAGGCCGCCGAGGAGTGGCTCGAGCCCTGCAATCCGTGGTCCGACGATCTGCACATGGACACGGCGTACCGCTTCGCGCGCGGCTACCTCGCGACCGTACGCCAAGACTGGCAGGGCGTGCTCCAGGCGCTCGGCAGCCGCATCGGCGACGTGCCCATCGCCGACAGCCAGGACCACGTCTGCGCCCTGGTGCGCGCCAACGCGCTCGAGCGCATGGGGCGGGGGCAGGAGGCGGTCGGGCAGCTGCGCCAGATGATGACCTCGCCCGACGCCGTCGCGGCCTTCGACCGCATGCGTGCCGCGCACGCGACGCTCGATCTCTGCCCGCAGAGCTACGCAGAGGCCCGGGCCATGCTCGCGCCCGCCCTGGTGCGCCGCCCGACCCCGGGGGCGACCGGCTGCGGGGTGTACGTCTTTCTCGTGCTCGGCGTCGTGTTCCTCGTCGTGGCGGGGCTGGCGCTCGCGGTGCGGCAGGGCTGGCTCTCCGTGAGCGGCATCCCCGTGCTCGGGCTCATGCCCGGCATGGCGCTCGAGATCCTCGCGGGCGTGCTCGGCTTCAACGGGCTCATCTTCACGACGCTCGCGGTCGTGTTCATGATCACCGGTGCGCGCAAGCGGCGGCTGCGCGAGACCGGCCTGCCGGGGCGCGCCCAGCTGCTCAGCGTCGAGGGGACCGGTGTGCTCGTGAACGGCCAGCCGATGCTCGCGTTCGAGCTCGTCGTCACGGTGGCGGGGCAGGCGCCCTACCCGATCCGCCACCGCGAGGTCATCCCGGCGCTGGCCCTGTCGCGCCTCGCGCCGGGGAGCTCGGTGGCCGTCAAAGTCGACCCGAAGGACCCCTCACGTCTCATGATCGACTGGTCGGAGCCATGAAGCAGAAACACACCCGTACGTTCCCGCTCGCGCTGCTCGCCCTCGCGGCGTGTCACGCGGCCTCCGGTTGCCACGAAGGGTCCGCGACGACGCCGACTTCGCCCCCGCCGACCGCGGTCCCGCCGACCTCGGTCCCGCCGAGCGCGCCGCCCGCCGCTCCGAGCGGCGCGCCGAGCACCGTGCCGAGCGCCGAGCCGAGCGCCGAGCCGAGCGCACCGCCGCCCACCGCGAGCGCATCCGCGAGCGCCGGGCCCGCCTCGTCGATCGTGCCGCTCGGCTCGGCTCGTCGCGATCCCGTCGAGGTGCTGCGGGCACACTGCAAGCAGTGGATGGCGGGCCCCGAGCAGATGGAGGACTGGCAGAAGGCGCAGTGCCAGGCGATCCTCGGCGGTACGCCACCCGGTAAGTGACGCGCGCGCGCGCTCGCAACCGGGTGCGGACTTGCCCCTCGACAAGTGCGCGGGCCTCGTCGTGAGGCGGACCCGTTGCGCCCGCAGGTTTGTGTCCCAGGTTGGAGGTGATGAATGAGCCGGTCGAGCCCGACGCGCCGGCGACGAGCGAGCGCAGCGCCGTGCCGTGGCGCGCGTTCTTCGAGCACTCGCTCGACGCGGCGCTTCTGACGGCGCCGGACGGTCGGATCCTCGCCGCGAATCCGGCGGCCTGCCGCCTCTTGGGGCGCACGGAGCGCGACCTGTGCCAGGACGGTCGCGCGGGCGTGGTCGTCCGCGACGAGCTGCTCGGCCCGCTGCTCGAGCAGCGCCGTCGCTGCGGCGCGGCGCGGGGCGAGCTCCACTTGCGCCGCGCCGACGGCACCGTCTTCCGCGCCGAGGTGTCGTCCGCCGTCTTCCGGTTCCCAGGCGGCGAGGAAGTCACGAGCATGTCGATCGCGGACCTCACCGAGCGCCAGCGCGCGACGCGCCAGCTCGAAGCGCTCGCGGAAGCGGGCCGCGTCCTCAACGAGTCGCTCGACATCGGCGAGACCCTGCAGCGCCTCACGGCGCTGCTGGTCCCCGCGCTCGCCGATGTCTGCATCGTGGATCTGCTCGAGGCCGGCGAGGTGCGACGCGTGGCGGTCGCGCACCGCGATGCGGCGCGCGTCGAGGCGGTGCGGCGCGTGCGCCGCATGACGATGCGCCAGCCGGGCGCCGGCGTCGATCGCGTGCTCCGCACCGGCCAGCCCGAGCTCGTGTCCGTCGTGACCGACGACTACCTGCGCGCCGCCGCGCACGACGCCGAGCACTTCGCGGCGGCGCAGGCGCTCGGCATCACGTCCTTGGTGATCGTGCCGCTCGGCGCGCACGGGCGCATCCTCGGCGCGCTCACCCTCGCCTCGACGGGCGGCGTTGCGAGCTACGACGAGGCCGCCATGCGCCTCGCCCAGGCGCTCGGCGACCGGGCGGCTGCCGCGCTCGACAACGCCCACCAGCACGAGGCCGCGCTCGCGGCCACGCGCCTGCGCGACGAGGTGCTGAGCGTCGTGTCGCACGACCTCGGCAGCGCGATCAGCGCCATCCGCCTCTGCGCCAAGGCCCTCGCCCTGCGCGGCCCCGTTCCGGAGGTCGACGCGATCGAGCGCGCCGCGCGTCACGCCGCGCACCTGATCCGCGATTTGCTGCTGGCAGCCGAGATGGACGTGGCGCCGGTCCCGCTCGCGCGGCAGCGCGAGGATGTCCGCGCCATCTGCGACGAGGTGACGGCGCTGCACGGCCCGGGTGCGGCCGCGAAGTCCATCGAGCTCGCGGTACGGGTGGACAAGGGGCTCCCCTCCGTCGAGGTGGATCGGCACCGCATGGTCCAGATGCTCGACAACCTCGTCGGCAACGCGATCAAGTTCACCGAGCGGGGGCGGGTCGAGCTCCGGGCGCGGGTCGACGCGGGGATGCTGGTCATCGAGGTGGCCGACAGCGGGGTCGGCATCGGTCCGGACGAGTTGCCGCACGTGTTCGATCGCTTCTGGCAGAGCGCGCGCGCCCGGCGCGCGGGCGCGGGGCTCGGGCTCGCCATCGCGAGGGGGGTGGCCGTCGGGCACGGCGGCGACATCACCGTGCGGAGCACGCTGGGCCGCGGCACGACCTTCGTGGTCACGCTCCCGCTCACGCGCACGTGACGGGGCTGAGGCGCTTCACGCTGAAGTAGCGCGCCCTCGCGCTCGATCCGGGATTGGTTCACGCCGAGCTTGAAGGCGAGCCTGTACGGACTCATCGGCGGGAGCGCGGGCCCGTCACCAGACGAGTCGCCCAAGTGCGGCACGATGGCGATCGATGTCGAGGCGACGGCCGCAGGACGCTGGACCCTCAAGGCGGCGCCCGCGGACGGCACCGACCCGACGGCCGGGGATTTTGCCGTCTTGGCGGGTGACCCCTACGCGCCCGAGAGCCGAGTCGTGCTGTCGACGCGAATCACCAGCCTCGTCGCGGGCGGAAGCGTCTTTCCCTCCTTCGTGCGAGCGCCCGCCGGCCGCCTCAATGTCAGTCCGTCTTCCATCGGCCTGGACAACCTCGTCTATTGCTACGATGAGGACCTGGCGACGTCGACCTTCAGCTACCTGGTGCGCATGACCACGGCTCAGGAGATGAAGATGGAGAAGGTCGCCCACGCCGCCGGGAGCTCGGTGTGCAACGCCGCGCCATCCACCTGGGCGTTCTCCGCGAATGCCGTGGACCTCATTCGCTAGCGCGGATCCGGGGGTGCTCGTGCCCAGCGCCCGCCTCGGCCTCCTCGGCTTCCGCTGCGCCCGCTCGCTCCGCGCCGTAGGTCGGCTCGGCTCCGCCCGAGGCGGAGCCGATGCGCTGCTCGGGGCCGAGTGGATCCCATCCGGGCGCGGGAGTAGGATCGAGCGGCGCTGGCTTGGAAGAACGGTGGCCCCGGAGGCGAACATGGCACGAACGACGCATGGTTTGGCGACGAGCGGCGTGGTGGTGGCGCTCGTGCTCGGCATGGGCTGCTCGAAGAGCCCGGCCGATCGCGCGCGCGAGCTCACCGATCCGGTCAAGGAAGCCATGGCCGAGCCGACGGGCGAGGTGAACGCCGCGTTGGTGCCGGCGGTGCTCGGGGCGATGCACACCGAGGGCTCGGCCCGGACGGCCTTCTCGTTCGTCCCCGGTTTTCAGGCGCCGCCGAGCCAGCCCCAGGGTGGGGCCGGGGGCCTGGCGTGCATCGACACCGACGGCTCGGGCGACGACGCGACGATCACGCTCGACATGAGCTGCCTGAGCCAGGGCGCGGTGAGCGGACAGATCGTGTACCAAGTCGAGATCGACGAAGGGCACGTCTACACCTATTACGAGTACAGCGGCGTGTGCGTGGCGAGCGACGGCCTGTGCCTCGAGGGCGCGGGCGCGACGGACATCGGCGGCAACATTCCCTTCTCCTACGACATCACGGCTGCCGGTGACCTCGCCGTGGCGAGCAGCGACGGCCAGAGCTGGGAGCTCGACTACGGCTACCAGATGTCGATCGGCCCGAGCGGCACCAGCGTGCGCTTCGTCGTGTTCGTCGGCGACGCGAGCTACGTGGTCGACGCGTCGCTCTCGGCGAGCGGCACCGGCACGCTCACCATCACCGGCGCGAACGGGAGCTTCACCTGCAGCTACGCAGGCCACGGCGCGACCGGCTCGTGCAGCGGCAGCGGCAGCTTCGAGTGGTGACGCGTCCGCGGCAGCCGCGACGGCCGGCGCGCGTCAGCGCAGCCCGGCGCGCTTCTCGATGAAGCTCGTCACGCGCGCGCGCGCCGCGGGCGCGAAGGTCTCCTCCGATCCAGCAGCGGCGAAGGAAGAGCGGAAAGCCATGAGCTCCTGGTGGCTCGCTGCTCTCGGTCTCGCCGTGGCCGCCTGCGATAGGTCATGCGACAGCGATCGGAACGTGTCGGGCAATCCGGTAGGGGGCACGACCAGCCTGCCGACGGGCCTCGTCGATCGCTTCGGCGCGCGCGAGTGGGGCCGTACCAGCCCCGACCCCGTCCGGCGGCGCGGCCCCGGCGTACATGGTGAAGGTCCCAGCGGGACCGTTCTCCATGGGCTGCGTCGTTGCGCGTGACGACGAATGCAATCGCCAGGAGCGCCCGCGCCACGAGGTCGAGCTCGACACATTCTACATCGATCGCACGGAGGTCACCGTCGACGACTACCGCAAGTGCCACGACGCCGGCGGCTGCTCGATCGCCGGGCTCGGCTCGCAGATCGACGTCGGCGGCCTGCAGGTGGACTGCAACTGGGGCAAGGAGGGTAAGGCGTCTGATCGAATTTAACTGATCAAGTTCAATGAGGCCGCAGCTCATAGTTCCACTCCCCGTGGAAGGCGTGCGTATGCAACGCGAGCGACTTCATTTGCGCCCTCGAGATGAGAACGCCAGTCGGGTACGACT
>JACRDA010000082.1 GCA_016212965.1 Myxococcales bacterium | reverse complement strand
TCGCGGCAGCCGCCGAGCGCGAGCGCAGCGACCAGCGCGAGCGCGAGCGTGCGCGCGCGCGCGCGGCGCAGCTCGGGCGTGGCGGGGCGGGGCGCGTGGGGGGGTGACATCGCGAGCGTCGGTGCATCGAGCCACGCCTGCGCCCCTCGCGCAAGTCGCCTCTCGCACCCGACGCAAAGCTGCTCGGCCCGGACCGGAAACTTGTCACCGAGCCCCGAAGTGAAGCATGGCTCGGGCCATGTCCCGCGCCGTCTCGCCCGCCCCGCGCCGCCTGCGCCTCGGCGCTCGGCTCGCCACGCTTCTCGCGCTCGCGCTGGCGCCCGCCCTCGTCGCTGCGCCGGCCCGGGCCGAGCTGCCCAAGTGGGCGCGGGAGAAGCCCGGGCCCGAGACCCAGGTGCAGAAGGAGCCCGCGCTGCGGGGTGGCGTGAACCCCTGCAACACGCGCGACCCTGGGCCGGGCTCCTACGGGCCGTGGAGCCGCGCTCCCTCGATGGGCCAGATGATCGTGCCGCGCGACGCGGGCCGCGCGGTCGGCGCCGACCACGGTTTCGATCTCGTCATCCACTTCCACGGCCACGAGGCCGTGCGCAAGGAGTGGGTGCAGGTGATGGACCGGGCGATCCTGGTCGGCATCGATCTCGGGATCGGCTCGACCGCCTACCGGCCGCCGTTCCAGTCGCCCGAGCGCTTCCGCGAGCTCGTCGCGAGCGTGGAGCGCGCGGTGGCGGAGGCGAGCGGCGACGCCGGTGCCCACGTGCGCCACCTCGGCCTCAGCGCGTGGAGCGCCGGCTACGGCGCCGTCGGCGAGCTGCTCGCGCGGTCCGAGGTGGCGCGCGCCGTCGACACGGTGGTGCTCCTCGACGGCCTGCACTCGGGCTACGTCGGCGACGAGGTCGACCCGGGGGAGCTCGCGCCCTTCCTGTCGTTCGCTCGGCGCGCCGCAGCGGGCGACAAGCTCATGTTCGTGAGCCACTCGTCGATCATCCCGCCCGGGTACGCGTCGACCACCGAGACCTCGAACTACCTCGTCGCGATGCTCGGCGGCCGCCCGCGTGCGGGCCGCGCGCGCGCGAGCGACCCGATGGGCCTCGAGCTCCTCGACCACTTCGACCGCGGCGGCTTCCACGTGCGCGGCTTCGCCGGCAACGCGAAAATGGATCACTGCGCCCACATCGGGCTCTTCCGCGACGTGCTCGCCGCGCACGTCAAGCCGCGCTGGGGCGAGCCCGCGGCCGCCAAGCCGAAGGGCAAGCCCGTCAAGGGCAAGCCCAAGAGCAAGGCGGGCAAGGGCGCGCCTGCTGCCCTGCTCGAGCGGCGCCGCACGTCGCGCTCCTAGCTAGTCGCTCGGCACAGAAACCACTGTGCCGAGGTACTAGGAGCCGGTCGGGCCCCGGCGCTTCGACGACGGCGGCGGCTCGTCGTCGCGTCCGCCCGCGACGCGTCCTCCGAGCGCCGCGAGGCGACTGCGGAAGGTCGTGCGCGGCAGGCCGAGCAGCTCGGCCGCCTGGACCTGATTGCCGCCCGCGCGCGTGAGCGCCCACTCGAAGAGCTGCTGCTCGCAGCGCGTCATGATCTCGTTGAAGGACACCGCGGCCTCGCCGAGGCCGAGCTCGACGAGTGGTGTGGTCGCCTTCGGCGCCAGCGTCGGCGGCAGGTGGCGCGGCTCGATCGGCGCGCCGCGGGCGAAGATCACGGCGTGCTCCACGGCGTGGACGAGCTCGCGCACGTTGCCGGGCCAGTCGTGCGCGAGCAGCGTGGCGAGGGTCTCGGGCAGGAGCACGGGCGGCGGGGGGTAGCCGCGCGCGGCCCAGAAGCCGCTCGCGAAGTGCTCGGCGAGCGGCGCGATGTCGCCGCGCCGCGCGCGCAGCGGTGGCAGGGCCACCACCACCGTGTTCACCCGGTAGTAGAGGTCCTCGCGGAAGCGGCCCGCGCGCACGAGCTCGGGCAGCGCCTTCTTCGTCGCGCACACGACGCGCACGTCGCTCCGGCGCGTCGTGTTGCTGCCGACGCGCTCGAAGGAGCGGTCCTGCAGGAAGCGCAGCAGGCTCACCTGGACCTCGAGCGGCAGGTCGTCGACGTCGTCGATGAGCACGGTGCCCCCGTTGGCGGCCTCGAGCCGGCCCTTGCGCTGGCGCGCCGCCCCGGTGAACGCGCCGGCCTCGTGGCCGAACAGCTCGCTCTCGACGAGGTTGGGGTTGAGCCCGGCGCAGCCGACGATGACGAAGGGTGCGCTCGCCCGCGAGCTCGCGTCGTGAAGGGCCTTGGCGAGCACGCCCTTGCCGGTGCCGGTCTCGCCCTCGATGAGCACGCTCGCGTCCGTGTCCACGGTGGCGAGGACGCGGTCGACCACCGCCGCCATGGCGCTCGAGCGGAACACGAGCCCGCCGAACTGGCGCTGCCGCGCCGCGTCCTGGCGCAGCTTGCGGATCTCGGCGACATCGGCGCGGCGCTCGAGCACGCGCCGGATGCGGATGAGCAGCTCCTCGGTGTGGAGCGGCTTCGTGAGGTAGTCGGCCGCGCCGTGCTGCATCGCCGTGACCGCCGTGGCGACGGTGCCGTAGGCGGTCATGAGCACGACCGCCGTCTCGGGCCAGCCCTCGCGGATGCGCCGGAGGAACTCGAGCCCGTCCATCGAGGGCATGCGCAGGTCGCTCAACACGAGGTCCACCTCGTTCCGCCCGAGGAGCTCGAGCGCGCCGAAGGCGTTCTCGGCGGTGTCGACCAGGAAGCCCTCGTCGGTGAGCTGCAGCTCGAGCGTCTGCCGGGTGAGCTTCTCGTCGTCGACGATGAGGATGCGGGTCGTCACGCGCCGGCCCTCCCGGCGCCCGCGGGCGGCGGCGCCGCGATCGGCAGTCGCACGCGGAAGGTCGCGCCGCTGCCGGGCGTCGACGTCACCTCGAGCTCGCCCCCGTGCGCCTCGACGATGCGCCGCGCGACCGACAGCCCGAGGCCGGTGCCGCGCCCCACTTCCTTGGTCGTGAAGAAGGGCTCGAAGACCCGCTCGAGGTGCTCCGGCGCGATGCCCGGACCGTCGTCGCGCGTCGTGATCTCCACGGTCGCGGCGTCCACCACGCGCGTCGCCACGGTGATCGTCCCGCCTTGTCCGCAGGCGTCGATGGCGTTCATCAGCAGGTTCACGAGCACCTCGGTGATGCCGTGCGGGTCGACGCTCACCGCGGGCACGTCGGGTGCGAGCGCGAGCTCGATGCGCGCGCCCGTCGCCTGCGCCTTCATCTGCACCACCTCGACCGCCTGCGCGACGATGGCGTCGAGCGTGACCGGCGTGTGCTCGCTCGGCTCCTCGGCGCGCGCCAGCACGAGCAGCCGGTGCGTCACGGCGGCGATGCGCTCGGTCCCCTCGCGCGCGAGCGCCAGCATCTTGCGCGCCTTCTCCGGGTTGTCCGTGAGCCGGCTCTCGGCGAGGCCGAGCGCGCGCGTGACGCCGTCGAGCGGGTTGTTGATGGTGTGCACGACGCCCGCGGCCACCGAGCCCGCGACCGCGAGCCGCTCGGCGCGGTGGACCCGCTCTGCGAGCTTGCGCTGCTCGGTCACGTCGAGCGCGCTCTCGACCACCGCACGGCGGCCGTCGCGCCCGGTCATGGGGAAGTACGTGAGCTCGTAGTGCCGCCCCGAGGGCGACACGTGCGAGCGGTTCAGGACGCGGCCGGTCTCGAGCACCTCGGTGACGGAGCAGGTCGCGCAGGGGCGCTCGCTCCCGAGCGCGGTGGCGCACTTCTCACCGGCCGAGACCCCGCGCCGCTCGGTGGCCATGCGGTTGGCGTAGTCGATGACGCCGTCCTCCGAGATGACGCAGACCTCGGCGTCCATGTGGTCGAGGATACGCTCCACGTAGGAGCGCAGCTCCTCGCTCTCGGCCATGCGCGCCCGGATCTGCGAGGCGAGCGTGTTGAAGGTGTTGGCCAGGCTCGCGACCTCGTCCCGGCCAGCGACCCGGGCAGGCGTCCCGTAGTCGCCGCGGCCGAGGCGCTTGGCGGCCCCCACCAGGCCCAGCATCGGCCGCGTGATCAGCCGCGCCAGCAGGAGGATCCCCGCGATGCCGACCAGCATCGCCAGGCCCGTGACGAGGAGCACGTTCGTGACCGAGGCCGAGGTCGTCGCGCTGGCCCAGCGCAGCGACACGCCCACGTGCACGGTGCCGAGCGCACCCTCCGCGATGGGCTGCGGCAGGTCGCGCACGAGGCCGTCCTCGACCCGCAGCGTCGTCGGCGTCGTGCGCTCCGCCAGCTGCAAGAGGTCCGCGGGGAAGCCGTCGACGGCAAAGGAGTGGTCGCTCACCTGCCCCTCGTCGGAGGCGACGAAGACGTAGGCGATGTCCGGATTGCCGCTCTGCGCCTGGACTAGGTCGCGGCGCACGGCGACGTGGTCGTGGTGCGACAGCGGCTCGGCGAGGCCCGCGGCGAGCGCCCGCGACAGCGCGGTGCCGCTCCGTTCCACCGCGCCGACGAGCTCGCGCGAGAGGTTCCGGCTGAGGACCGTGGTGGTCACCACCCCGCCCGCCAGCATGAGCAGGCAGAACGAGACGATGATCTTCGAGTCGAAGCGCCTGAACATCCGGGCTGGTCACGGGGGCGGAGCGGGGATCACTCCGAGCTCGCGCCAGCTTCGTACGACCGAGTCATAGGCGGCATCGGGCAGCTTGACGAAACCGGAGATGCCGAGGTCCATTAGCACTGCGCGACCGGCGCTGCTCGACGGCATGTCGAGCAGGGCGTGCGACAGCTGCTCGGCGAGGCTCGCGGGGGCCTGCGGTGACACGACCACCGGGTTGCTCGGCAAGTCGGGCGAGCTCTCGACGACCGCGAGCGCCTCGCCGAGGCTGGGCGTCTCGCTCAGCATGCTGGCCCAGACGAGGCTGTGCACCGAGCCGCCGTCCGCGATCCCGTCGCGCACCGCCTGGATGGTGTTGTCGTGGCTGTAGGTGAAGATGGTGCGCTTGAAGAAGGCCGCGGCGCTCGTCCCGCGGCCGAGCAGCGTCGTGGCCACGTACTGGTAGCCGCTCGCCGACAGCGGGTCCGAGAACGCAAAGACGGCCCCGTGCAGCTCCTCGAGGCTCTTGCGCCCCGAGTCGCGCCGCACGACGACGAGCGCCTGGTGGGTCGCCCTGTCGTCCACCGTCGCCGTCAGCAGGGCGCGCAGGCCGAACTCCTCGCGGCCGACGGCGAACGCGCCCGGGCACAGGATCCCCGCCTCGGCACGGCCCGTGCGCAAGAGCTCGTTGAGCTCGGCGTAGGTCCGGCGTCGCACGATCTCGACGTGCCGGCGCAGCGCGCCGGTCAGGGCGTTGGCGAAGCGGGCGTACGGCAGGGCGCTGCGCTCCGCGGCGAGCCCCCCCGCGAGCACGAAACGCAGCGGCGGGTCGTCGACGTGGGTGTCGGGCGCCACGGTGGCCAGGGGCCCGCTCTGGAGCCTGACCACGATCGTGTCCTCGTCGGAGCTGCAGGAGGACGTGAGGGCCGCGCACGCGACGAACGCCGCGAAACCGCACAACCGGAGCAGGGCGAGCGCCCGGATCCGCATGTTGGCCATCGTCACGTCATCAACTCCGACCCCCTCGGCACGCCGGCGGCGATCCGCGACCCAATATAACCGCCGCGCGAGCGGATGCACCGGGCTCGAGGCGATCGGACGGGACGATAGTCGAGGCGCGCCGCGCGGGCCGACTTCCCGAGTCGGCCGTCCTGACGAGCTCTGGCCACCTGGCGTCGTCCCCTGACGAGATCTCGGCAGCCACGCGCGACGGGGCCCCGTCACCGGCCGGCGCAAGTGCCGTTGCCGCCTCGGTTTCCGGTGGCGCGACGGCGCTCGCGCAGCCCCCGCCGAGGCTGGCGCAGCCCTTGCTGATAGGGGCAGTAGGCTCCACCATCCCCGGTGGGGCAGGGCACGGCCGCCGCGGCTCGAGCGGCGCTCGGTCGAACTTGGAGGGGTCCATCATGAAGGCTCAGCAGCTGAAACACAGTCCGATCGTCCAGAGCGAAACCGCCGAGGTGGCCAACAGCGCGGTCCGCGTGCGCGTCCGCACGAGCCCGTCCGTCCCCGCCGACGCGGTCGACGCCCGTACCGCACCGGCCACCGTCGCCGAGGAGACCGCTCTCGCGCGGGCCCTGTTCTACTGGTGCTCGGCCTCGACGGTCGCCGGCGTGACGGTCGGCGGCCTCGTGTGGGATCCGATGGGCGCGCTCTTCGGGGCCGTCGTCGGCTCGCTCGCGGGCGCGGTGGGCGTCGTCGTCGCGGCGGTGGTCAAGGGCCACCCCGCCCCGCAGAGGGATTAGCGGCCGAGCAGGGAGCGCGTCGCAAGCGGCGCAGAGCGAGGGGGTAGGCATGGGACCGAGCAAGCGTCGCAGCGGTGCAGTGGCTCCTCGCAGCCGGCTGCACCGCGTGTGGCTCGTGTGGTGGGCGCTCTTGACGGCGTCCTGCGCCGTGACCGACGACCCGGAGCTCGTCGTGCGCCTGACGAGCGGGCCGAAGGTGGTGGCCGGTGCCGAGGTCGGCCTCGAGGAGGCGCCGCTCCGGTTCGTGTTCGCGAGCGTGCTGTCGCCCGAGCGCAGCACGCTGCCGGCCTCGCGCTTCGCGAGCTACCTCATGGGTCGGCTGAAGCGGCGGGTCGAGATCGTGCGCCGCAAGACGTACGCCGAGCTGAACGATCTGCTGCGCACCGGCAGCGCGGAGGCGGGCCTCGTGTGCGCCGGCGCGTACACCGTCGGGCGCGCGCAGTTCGGGCTGCGGGCGCTCGTCACGCCGACCGTGGACGACAGCGCGACCTACCGCGCGCTCGTCATCACGCGCAAGGACTCCGGCCGCACGAGGCTCGAGGACCTGCGCGGCACGGTCTTCGCGTTCTCCGACCCGCTCTCGAACGGCGGCTACCGCCACGTGGCCGCGGCGCTCCACGCGCTCGGCACGACGCCGGCGGCGTTCTTCGCGCGGACGCTCTTCACCTACAGCCACGACAACACGATCCAGGCGGTGCGCGACGGCATCGCGGACGCGGGCTCCGTCGACAGCCTGATCTGGGACGATCTCGTGCGCGAGAGCCCGGCCATCCAGGACAAGCTCGCGATCATCGACAGTTCCAGGGAGTTCCCGAGCAACCCGGTCGTCGTGTCGCCGCACGCGTCGCGGGAGCTCGCCGAGGATCTCGCGCGCGTGCTCGCCGGCATGCCGTCCGACGCCGCGGGCAAGGAGGTGCTGAAGGACCTCGGAATCAGTGGCTTCGTCAAGCTCCCGGATGCAGCATATGACCCGATCGCGCAGAGCTGGCGTGAGCTCGGCGTGCTCCCCGCGCCCTCGGCCGACGCCGCCCGCCCCTGATGCTCAAGAACACCCACACCCGCATCATCCTCAGCTTCTGCGTGCTGATGGTGGTCGGTGCCGCGATCTCGACGGGCCTGCTCAACCGCACGCTCTCGCGGGCGCTGGCGGCGTCCGCGGACCGCGCCGGCGAGACCCTGTCGAGCACGCTCGCCGTGCAGCTGAGCGAGCCGCTCGCGTACCGCGACCGGCTGGCCGTCGGGCGGCAGCTCCGGAACGCCAGGAGCGGCAACCCGGACGTGGCCTACGTGTTCGTCACCTCCCCCGACGGCGACGTGACCGACCACTCCTTCTCCGCCGACGGCTTCCCGGCGGATCTCCTGAAGGTGGCGCGGCGCACCACGCCGACCACGCTGCTGGTCGAGGACGGGGCGGTGCGCGACCTGCCGACCCCGGTCGCGAACGGCGTGCTCGGCACCGTGCACCTCGGCGTGTCGACGCGCTGGGTCGAGGCGACCACCTGGGCCTCGGTCCTGAACGTGGTGCTCGTGACTGGGCTCGCCATGCTGCTCGGCATCTGCGGCATCATCGTGCTCGCGCGGCTCATCCGGACGAGCCAGCTCGGCCAGTACACCCTCGAGGAGAAGATCGGCGAGGGCGGCATGGGGGTCGTGTACCGCGCGAGCCACGCGATGCTGCGCCGTCCCACGGCCGTGAAGCTGCTCCTGCCGGACAAGACCAGCAAGCGCATCCTCGGGCGCTTCGAGCTCGAGGTCCAGCTCACGGCGCGGCTCACGCACCCGAACACGGTGACCGTCTTCGACTACGGCCGCACGCCGCAGGGCATCTTCTACTACGCGATGGAGCTCATCGAGGGGCCCACGCTCCAGCGGGTCGTGGAGCTCACCGGGCCGCTGCCCGCCGCCCGCGCCGCGCACATCCTCTTGCAGGTGGCCGGCGCGCTCGCCGAGGCGCACGGCGTCGGCCTCATCCACCGCGACATCAAGCCCGCCAACGTCATGCTGTGCGAGCGCGGCGGCGTGGCGGACGTCGCCAAGGTCCTCGACTTCGGCCTCGTCAAGGAGATGGCGACCCGCCCGCACCAGACCCTCACCGGCATCGACGAGATCATGGGCACGCCGCTCTTCATGTCGCCCGAGTCGATCCAGTCGCCCGGCGAGGTGGGCGAGCAGGCCGACATCTACTCGCTCGGCGCGCTCGGCTACTACCTCGTCACCGGCCAGCACGTGTTCCAGGGCAGCACCTTCATCGCGGTCTCGAACCACCACCTCAACACGACCCCGACGCCCCCCTCCCAGCGCACCGACGCCGAGGTGCCCGCGGACCTCGAGGAGCTCATCCTCGACTGCCTGGCGAAGTCCCGCGCGGATCGGCCCCAGACCGCCCACGCGTTCAAGGCGCGTCTGCGCGCCTGCGCCTGCAGCGCGCACTGGGACGAGGCGCAGGCGCGGCTCTGGTGGCGGGAGCACGACGACCCGCGCCTGCGCAGTCCGAGCCCCGAGCCCGCCGTCAAGGGCCACCGGACCCTGACGGTCGACATGAGCCAGCGCCGGCCCCCGGGCGGGCTCCGGTCGGTCCCGCCCTCGCCCTCCCAGGCGGGCGCCGAGGCGAGCCCCGTGTCGCAGGCGGGCGGGCGGCTCGCCGCCCTGTCGACGGAGAAGTCGGGGTGAGCGAGCTCGGCCCGCGACGCCGCGCCGGTCCTCGCCACGCGGTTGACAGCCAGGTGCGGCGACTTACCTTCGGAGGCTGCGGGACCCCGCCCGATGAGTGAGAAACGCTGCTACTACGAAGTCTTGGGCGTGGCCCGCGACGCTTCGGCCGACGACGTGCGCAAGGCGTACCGCAAGCTCGCGCTCCAGCACCACCCCGACCGGAACAAGGGCTGCGAGGAAGCGACGGCGCGCTTCAAGGAGGCCACCGAGGCCTACCAGGTCCTGAGCGACGCGGACAAGCGCGGCCGCTACGACCGCTTCGGCCACGAGGGCGTGGCCGGCTCGGTCGACATGGGCGGCGACATCTTCTCGCACTTCCAGGACATTGTCTCCGAGCTCTTCGGCGGTTTCGGCGGCTTCGGGCGCGGCGGCGGGCGGGGGCGGCGCGCGGCACGGCGCGGCCAGGACATGCGCGTCGGGCGCGAGCTCACGCTCGAGGAGGCCGTCGCCGGCTGCAAGAAGGAGATCACGATCCAGGCCCCGGCGCGCTGCTCGGAGTGCGAGGGCTCGGGCTCGCGCGAGGGGGCGCAGCCGTCGACCTGCGGCACCTGCGGCGGGGGCGGTCAGGTGTCGACCTCGCGCGGGTTCATCATGTTCTCGCAGACTTGCCCCACCTGTCGCGGCGAGGGCCGGGTCATCTCGGACCCGTGCCCGACCTGCCATGGCGCGGGCTGGGAGGAGCGACCGCGCAAGGTCGTCGTGAACTTCCCAGCGGGCATCGACAACGGGCACCGGCTGCGGGTCACCGGGCAGGGGCTGCCCGGCGACCACGGCGCGCCACCCGGCGACCTCTACGTCGACGTCGAGGTGGCGGCGCACGAGCGCTTCGAGCGGCACGAGAGCGATCTCGCGACCCGCGTCGTCATCTCCTTCCCGGAGGCGGTGCTCGGCACGAGGGCGCCCATCGAGATGCTCGACGGCACGACGCTCGAGGTCGAGCTGCCGCAGGGAACGCAGCCGGGCGACGTCGTCACGGTGCGCGGCAAGGGCGTGCCGCGGCTCGACGGGCGCGGGGCGGGGGCGCTGCGCGTCGTCGTGCAGGTGGCCGTCCCGACCAAGCTGTCGAAGCGCGCCAAGAAGCTCCTGAAGGAGCTCGACGACGAGCTCGGGCTCGAGCCCGAGGCCGAGTCGGCGACGACGAAGACGGCCTGAGAGAGCCACCGGTCGCACGGGCGCCGGGCCGCGCAAGCGGAGCGAGCGGAACCACGGAGGCACGGAGTCACGGAGCGTGACACGGAGGAGACCTCCGAACCCTGCTGGCTCCGTGCAGCTCTCCGTGCCTTGGGGCTCAGTGGTGGCTCCGCCACGTACTCAGCTGCCGATGCCGACCCACGCGCCGGCGCACGACAGGCCGAAGGCGATGGGCGCGAACGCGATCGCGAACACCACCGAGAGCGGTGCGACCATGCCCATGAAGACGAGGACCAGCGCCATCGCGAGCGCCGAGCTCATCGCGGGCTCGAGCACGCTGTGGGTGCCGGATGCGCGCGCCAGGAGGTAGCCCGAGAAGGGGAAGGCGACGAGCACGCCCGCCACGAGCAGCGCCAGGGGGCCGACCGACTCGCTGCCGGCGTCGGGGCGGTCGACCGCGCTGAAGTCGAGGCCGATCTTGTTGCCGACGAAGACGGCGAGCGCGATGCCGGCGGTGATCATCCCGGTCGTGACGAGGGCGCCGAACGAGATCCAGCGCAGCGTGACGGGGCGGTCCTGCCTGCGGAACGCGGCGCGGATCGCCGCGAGCGACGGGGCGGGCGCCGAGGCGAGCAGGCTCATGGCCCGCCCGCTCGTCTGGCCGCTCGCGCCGCGGACGTCGCGCCACAGCACGAGCGCGACGAGCAGCATGCACATGAGCAGCGGGCCGAGCGCGAAGAGGCCGCCCGGCCCGCGCTGGAAGAGCAGGTGGTCGCTCACCGCCGAGAACACGACGGCGCCGAGCCAGGCGAAGCTGAAGCGCCGACCGCCGATGCCGCGCCGCGCGTTGCGCCCGAGCACGTAGCCCCAGAGGCACGAGAGCAGCACGTGCGTCGGCAGTGCGAGGGCGATGCGCCCGACCGAGAGCCAGCCGGAGCCCTGCAACCACAGGTACGTGGCGCACTTCGAGGCCGTGAAGCCGAGCGCCGCCGAGGCCGCGAACGCCGTGCCCTCGAGGATCTCGAGCCGCTGCGACAGCCCCGACCGCAGCCGCACGCGCCGCAGGTGCCAGAACGGAGCCACGGCGCCCACGACGAGGGCCTCCTCGAAGGGGGCGGCGACCAGGAACGCGTACACGAGCTGGATCGCCGACGCGCCGGTGCCCGCGGCCGGGTCGATCTCGGTCCAGCGCTCGAGCCAGCGCTCGACGAAGATCGCGGGCAAGGCGAGCGCTGCGCCCACGAGCCCGGTGCCGAGCCACGACCAGGCGTGCAGGCGCAGGTAGATCGAGCGCCAGATCAGCCACAGGTGCAGCGCGATCGGCGCCGAGAGCGCCAGCGCCGCGACGACCCATGCCGCGGCGTCCATGTCAGAAGTGCAGCCCGACCTTCGCGGCCAGCGTGACGGCCGTGCCCACGCTCGAGCCGTCCGCGCCGAGCTTGCCCGCGCGCGCGGCCTCGGCGCCGCTCGCATGGGCCTGCATGGTCGCCACGGTGGCGGCGTCGACCGCGGGGCGCCCGAGCACGAGCACGTCCCAGTCGAGCGCGGCGCCGAACGAGAGCCAGCTCGTCGGGAAGCCGTCGAAGCCCGCGCCGAAGCGCACGTCCGCGCCGCGCACGTGGATGGGGTTCGAGACGCCGAGCACCTCGGGCACCGTCGAGCGCAGCGCCACGTACCCGGGCTGGAAGGTGAAGTACGGCTCGATGGCGCCGACCGGGATGCGGAAGCCGAGCTCGCCGCCGATGTCGAAGAGCTGCCAGCCCTTGAACAAGCCGATGCGACCGCGCGGCCCGACGGTGAAGAACAGGATGCGCGCGCCGAGCCCGGCGCCGACGAACCCACCGTGCACCTTGCCGGTCAGCAGCTCCTGCGTCAGCGGCTCGGCGCCCGCGCGCAGGCCCTCGAGGCTCGCGAACGCGTACCCGCCCGCGACGTCGAGCCAGAACCACTCGAGGGTGCGGTCGGCCGAGTCCGCCTTCGCCTGGTCGAGCCGGCTCGCGGTCGGCGACTTCGGCGGCTCCATCGTCCTCGGATCGAGCGGGGGCGGCGCCTCGAGGCCTCCGGCGCGGACCGGGCGGTCGAAACCCGTCGGCACGGGCGCGGGCTGGCCGGGGACCGGCAAGGGCTGCGGGGCGATCGGCTGCGCGGGGAGCGACGTCGGTGGCGTGGGTGGCGGGGTCGGTTGCGCGACGGGCACGGGCGGCTGTCCCGGCGGGGGTATGGGTGGCACGGGCGGAACCCCCGGGGGAGGCAAAGGCTGCACGCCAGGCGGAACCCCCGGGGGAGGCAAGGGCTGTACGCCGGGGGGAACACCGGGTGGAGGCAAGGGCTGTACGCCGGGGGGAACACCGGGTGGAGGCAGCGGCTGCACGCCGGGCGGAACACCCGGCGGAGGCAGCTGTCCGGGCATCTGCCAGGCATTCTGCTCGCCGCTCTGCGCTCCGGCGCAGCCGGACGCGAGGATCGACAGCCCGGCGACGCCGCCCAGCCACGCGGCGCGCGCTACGCGCCGCATTCGTCCTCCGCGGGCGGCGGCGCGTCGAGCTCCCCGGGCGGGCCCGGGAAGCGGTAGCTGCCGCCGAGCCAGGCGCCGAGGTCGGCGAGCTTGCAGGCCCGTGAGCAGAAGGGCCGGAACGACTCCCCCGGTGAAGGGTCCGGGCGGACCGTGTCGCGGCCGCAGGTCGGGCACGGGCGAGGCCGCGCGACGGCGCCGCTCCCCTCGGGCGGGCCGTCCGCGGTGGGGCGCGCCACCCCGCGCCCGGGCCCGGGCTCTGTCTCGGTGCGCATGGCGGCTAGCGTAGCAGTGCCCTGCGTTCCCATGTAGCCTTCAGCGTGGTCCGGGCCACGCGGGCCTCGGCTCGCCGGGCTCCCGAGGGAACGATGACGCGCGCACACCTCTTCATCTCGGTCGCTCTCGCTTGTCTCGGCGCCTGCGGCGGGCGGACCGATGGCCTGCTGCCCGTGATCGAGGTCGACGCCGGCGCGGGTGGCGAGGGCGGCGGCATGCCCACGCTCCGCGCCGACAAGCTCGACGTCCTGTTCGTCGTCGACAACACGATCACCGCGACGTTCGCCCAGCCGGTGCTCGCCGACACCATCCCGCACCTGCTCGATCGGCTCACCAATCCGCCGTGCGTGAACGGGTTCGGCGAGGTAGTGTCCGAGCCGCCCGCGGGTGCGCCCTGTCCGGTGGGCACGCGCGAGTTCGCGCCCCTCACGGACATCCACATCGGGGTGACGACGACCAGCATCGGCGGTCACGGCGCCGACAGTTGCAGCCCGGCGAGCGGGGCCTACCACCCGATGCAGGAGGACAACGCGCACCTGCTCACACGCTCCCCGAGCGGCGCCGTCGTGCCGACCTACCAGGGCCTCGGCTTTCTCGCATGGGACCCGGGCCAGAAGCAGGTACCGCCCGGCCTCGAGGACCCCGCCGAGCTGTCGCTGAACCTCCGGGCGCTCGTGCGCGGCGCCGGCGGCAAGGGCTGTGGCTTCGAGGCGCCGCTCGAGGCGATGTACCGCTTCCTCGTCGATCCGGATCCGTGGAGCTTCATCCAGCTCCAGGACCAATCGGCCGTGCTCGTGGGGACCGACGACACCATCCTCGCCCAGCGCGCCGCGTTCCTCCGCCCCGACTCTGCGGTGGTCGTCATCGTCCTCACGGACGAGAACGACTGCTCCACGCGCGACGGGGGGCAGTACTACTACTCGAACCAGGCTGCGGACAGCGGTCAGCCCTTCCACCTGCCGCGCCCGCGGGCCGTATGCGCCACGAGCCCCGAGGACCCGTGCTGCGCCTCCTGCGGGCAGGTCGATCCACCCGGGTGCGGGCCGGATCCGAGCTGCGACGGCCCCCCGCTCGACGCAGAGAGCGACCCCGTGAACCTGCGGTGCTTCGAACAGAAGCGGCGCTTCGGTATCGATTTCTTGTGGCCAGTCGACCGCTACGTGACGGGCCTCACGGCCGCGAAGGTGCCCGACCGTGCGGGCGAGCTCGTCGCGAACCCGCTGTTCGCCGGCGGGCGCGCGCCGTCGCTCGTCACCTTCGCCGCGATCGTGGGCGTGCCCTGGCAGGACATCGCGGTCGACCCGAGCTCGCTCGGCACGGGCTTCGTGGCCGCGGCCCACGCCGACTGGGGCCTGCTCCTCGACGACGGCACGGGCGTGCCCGGCGACCCCTTGCTGCGCGAGTCGCGCGAGCCGCGCGTCGGCACGAGCCCGACGACGGGAGCCGCTCTCGCGCCGCCCGATGCCTCGAGCCCGACGGCCAACCCCGTGAACGGCCACGAGCACGGCCTCGGCGACGCGCTGCAGTACAGCTGCATCTACCGGCTGCCGCAGCCGCTCGACTGCGGCAGCGTGGCGGCGTGCGAGTGCAACGGCCCCGGATCCGTCGACACGAACCCGGTGTGCCAGGCGTCGGACGGGAGCTACGCCACCGTGCAGCGCGCGGCCCACGCGCAGCCGCCGGTGCGCCTGCTCGAGCTCGCCCACGAGCTCGGGGCCGAGGCGGTGCTCGGCTCGATCTGCGCCGACACCGGCGTCCCGAACGGTCAGCCGGGCTTCGCCTACACGCCGACCGCGAGCGCCATCACGCGCGCGCTGCGCCAGAAGCTCGTGCCGCCGCCCTAGTGCCGCGCCAGGGCGGACGCTAGTAGCCCTGGCGAGCGACGACCACCGCGCCGCGCGGGATCTCGTGCTTGCTGCCGGTGACGATGCAGGTCGCGGACTTCTTGCGCAGGCGCACCACCAGGATCTCGGCGTAGGTCTCGGTCGGGTAGTCGTCGTGGTCGGCGTCGCTCGGCGTGTCCTCCGTGCGCGCGTCGCGGTCGTCCTCGGTGACGCCGCGGTCGTCGGTCATGCTGCCGGCATCGTCGAGGCTCTGTGCCCACGGGTCGCCGTGGCGCACCGCGAAGAAGCGGTTGCCCATCTCGAGGCCGTCGTCCGTGCCCTTGTCGATGAGCACGAGCTGGTGCTGTCCGTAGAACTGGTACGGGTAGAAGGAGCCGACGATGTGGGCCTGCAACGCCTGCTTGTTCTCGCGCGGCGCGACGGTGATGAAGCGGCGCTCCACCGGCCCGACCTGCATGCCGCGCTCGACGATGTCGAGCGCCTCGATCACCTGGGCGCGCACCATGCCGGTCTTCGAGTTGTAGCGGTTGACGCGCACCGAGCCCTTGATGAAGACGATGTTCTCGTCCTGCATGGACTTGACGTCCTTCGACTCGAACACCGTGAGCACCTCGCCGAGCGACACCTCCTTGTCGCTCTCGAGCTGGATGTAGATCTGGTCGTGCTCGGACAGGAGCATCTGGTCCTCGGGGCTGCCGATGATCGTGCCCCAGGCGGGGCTCTCGTTGTCCTCGATGAAGCCGACCTCGCGCAGGAACACCGTGTCCGGCGACACGGTGGGCCGCAGGTTCGAGAAGCCGACGCCGCTGCCCGTCTGGCGCACGCCGTAGTCGCCGCGCAGCTTGAGGTGGTCGCCGGGGTAGAGCCAGTGGGGGTTCTGGATCTGCTTGTTGTACGACCAGAGCCGCGGCCAGTTGTACGGGTTGCCGGTGTAGCGCTGCGAGATGTCCCAGAGGGTGTCACCGCGCTTGACGGTGTGCAGATCGGGCACGCTGTCGCCGCCGGTGCCGGTGATGTAGGCACCGCCGGCGCTGCCGCGCACCGCACCGCCGTAGCTGCTCTGGCGCCCGAGGTCGAAGCCGTCGCCCTTGTTGATGTCGCCCGTGGCGCGCGAGCTCGACGGCAGGTGCGCGTTCACATCGGGCGGCGGCGGAGGCTGCGGCGGCGGAGGCTGCGGCACCACGACGACCTGGGGCTCGCCGGCCTCGGTGCCACCGCCCTGATCCTGGGCATGGGCCACCCCGCCGCACACGAGCCCGAGGCTGAGGACCGTGAAGCTCGACGCCGTGCGCATGACTACTTCGCTCCGCTCCCGCTCTTGCCGGGTGCGCCGGCGCTCTTCGGCGCGGTCGCGGCCTTGTCGCCCGGGGCGACCGTCTCGATGCTAGCACCCCGGCCGTCGCCCCGCAGGAGCGGGCGGGGCTCGTCGACCGACTCGTCCTCGGGGGCCGGGCCCGCGCCGCCCGCGGCCTCCGCGCCGAGCGGCGTCAGTCGCACGACGGCGAGCGAGGGGCGCGGCTCGCCGGCCGCCTTTCCGGCTCCGTCGCCGCTGCTGCGCGCGCCGTCGGCCGGCGCGCCCTGCTCGAGGGCCTCGAGCCGGTCGCCGAGCGTGATCGACTCGGCGCGCAGGCGCGCCACCTCCGTCTGGAGCTTCGTGAGCTCCTCGGACAGCTGGTCCTTGCTCGCCGCGCAGCCGGCGGCGCCGCCGAGGGCAGTGAGCGACACAAGGGCGGCGGCGAGCGGACGGAACGGACGGGCTAGCCTCATGGCCCGGCCAGGGTAGGTGGGCTGCCCCGCCGAGGCCAACATCGCGGCGTGCCCGCCCGGGACGCGCGGCCGCGCCGGCCGCGCGGCGCGGGTCCGCGCTTCCCGGTCGCTGCCGCCGCCGCGCTGCGCTATTCAGGGACCGAGCTCGGGGCGCACGGTGATAGGTCTACTCCGCGGACAGGTCAGCGACAGCGGTGACGGCACGCTCCTCGTCGACGTGGGGGGCGTGGGCTACGAGGTCTCGGCGCCGCTCGGCACGCTGGGCCGCCTGACCGCCGACGCGGAGGGGCTCGCGACCTTGTGGGTCCACACCCACGTGCGGGAGGACGCGTTCGTGCTCTACGGTTTCGCGACCCTGGCGGAGCGCCAGGCGTTCCGGGCCCTCAACTCGGTCGTGAAGGTCGGTCCCAAGCTGGCCCTGGCGGCGCTCGGGGCGCTCGGCGTCGGCGAGCTCGCTGCGGCGGTCGGTGCGGGTGATGTCGCGCGGCTCGCGAAGGTGCCGGGGGTCGGGCGCAAGACCGCGGAGCGCCTCGTCCTCGAGCTGAAGGACAAGCTCACCCTGCCCGCCGGCCCGACCCCCGTGGCGCTGCCGAGGCCGGCAGGGCAGGCGACGGTGCTCCAGGAGGCGCTCGTCCGCATGGGCTTCCGGCCGGCCGAGGCGGAGCGCGCGGTGGCGAGCCTGGGCGACTTCGACCGGCCGCTCGGCGAGCTCGTGCGCGATGCCCTCGCCGTGCTGGCGCGCTGACGGGCCGGGGGAGGCCCCGCGGGGCGGCCTCCGATTTCGCGGCGACCTTGTTGCTGCGACGCCCCCACCCTTACTACGATAGCCGCCGGCCCCAGCCTGCCTGTGGGGCACGCGTGGCTGCACGGCCTGCCCGGCGTACGCCGCGCCCTTCCGCGACGGAGATAACGTGATCACCTGTCCGAGTTGCTCCAAGCAGAACCAGGACCACTACAAGTTCTGTCTCGGCTGCGGCGCCGAGCTCCCGCGCGACGTGCCGCAGGCCGCGAGCGACCTGACCGCGCCGGCGCCGCGGGCGCAGCCGGCGCCGGTCATCGAGGACGAGACGACCTCGCTCGGTACCGGTTGGGACCAGGGGCGCGCGCCCGCGGGCGCCGCGGCGATCGAGGCCGCGGGTGTGTGCCCGCAGTGCGGTCACGACAACCCGCCGGCCAACCGCTTCTGCGCCTCCTGCGGCTTCAAGCTGGCTCGCACGACGCGCGGGGGCGGAACCCCGGCGGCCAAGGAGCCCGCCGGCGGCGTGACGCTCACGGCCCTCAACCCCGACGGCACCGAGTCGGGCGCGTACACGCTGCCCCGGAGCGGCGCGACCATCGGCCGGGAGACCGGGGACATCTTCGCCGCCGACACGTTCCTGTCGCCGCGCCACGCGACCTTCACGGTGCGCGCGGGCGCGGTGTTCGTGCGCGACGAGGGCTCGCTCAACGGCGTGTTCCGCAAGCTCACACCCGACCAGCGCTACCCGGTCGCGCCCAGCCAGATCTTCCGCATCGGGCAGGAGCTCATCCGCTTCGAGCTACTCGAGAGCCAGGGCACCGACCCGGACGGCGTCGAGGCGATGGGCTCGCCCGTCGACGGCTACGTCGGGCGCATCGCCCTGGTGCTCGGCCGCAGCACCACCGGCCCGACGTTCCCTATCCCCGAGACCGGGATCAACCTCGGGCGCGAGCGCGGCGACGTGCTGTTCTCGGAGGACGGCTACGTGTCGGGGCTCCACTGCCGGCTGAGCTACGAGGACGGTCAGCTCTACGTGACCGATCTCGGCAGCTCGAACGGCAGCTTCATCCGGCTCATCGGCGAGGAGCAGCTCGCGAACGGCGACATCCTGCTCATGGGCCAGCAGCTGTTCCGCGTCTCCTTGTGAGGCACGGCGCGGGCGAGCTCCGCACGCCGCCGGCCGGAGTGCCATGAAGAATCTGCCGACCATCCGCGTCGTGGCCGCGGTCATCGCCCGCGAGGCGGCCGAGGGCGCCGGGTCGCCGGCCCAGGGCCGCGGCGCCGGGCCCGGCATCGAGTACCTCATCACGCAGCGGCGTCCCTCGGCGGCCCTGCCGCTCTTGTGGGAGTTCCCGGGCGGCCGCGTCGAGCCGGGCGAGAGCGACGCGCAGGCGCTGGCGCGCGAGATCCACTACCGGCTCGGCGTCGAGGTCGCCGTCGGCCAGCTCATCTCGTTCGTGAACCACCGCTACGACCACTACGTCGTCGACCTCTACCTCTACGACTGCCGCGTCGTCGGCGGCGATCCGGAGGCGCGCGCCGTGCACGCCTTCCGCTGGGTGCGGAGCGCCGACTTCGACGCCTACCCCTTCACGCCGGCCGACGAGTCGAGCATGACCGCGCTGCTCGGGCTCCCCGAGCCGCCGCAGCCGTGACGCGGGCCGAGTGGGCAAGCGGCCCGAGATCCTGTAGTTTGAAGCCCATGGGGCGCTTCGTCTGGCTTGGCATCGCGCTCGCGGGCGGGGCCGGCGTGGCGCTCGGCGCGTGCGAGTTCCCGACCTTCGAGTACCGCAGCCCGACGACGACGACCACGACCACCACGACCTCGAGTCTCGGTGGCGGCGGTGGCGCGGGCGGCGGCGCGGCCGGCGGTTCCGGAGGTACGGGCGGCGTCCCGAACGGTTGCGGGCCGAGCCAGGACGTGTGCACGCCGCTCGAGAAATGCAGCGTCGTCGACCCCGTGCTCGGCACGCGCGGCTGCGTCGAGAAGGGGCCCCGGCCCGAGGACGCCCACTGTCTCGACGACGCCGAGTGCGACGACGGCCTGTGGTGCGACGTCGCCGTGACGGGCGTGTGCCGGCGGGTGTGCGACAACGGCAACGATTGCGACGCCGGCGCGCAGTGCGTGCCCGCGACCTCCGGCGGCGCCGACATCCCGGGTCTCGAGGTCTGCACCTCGCACTGCAGTCCGACCGACACGGGCGGCTGCGTACAGACCTTCGGCGCCACGAACTGCCTGCTCGGGGCCGACGGCGACTTCACGTGCGCGTCGACCGCCAACGCCAACGTGGGCACCGAGTGCGTGAACTCGATGGACTGCGCCGCTGGCCTCTTGTGTGTCCAGGGCTCTCCGTCCACCTGCGAGGCCTGGTGCACGCCCGTCGGCCAGGGGTGCGGCGGGCTCAACTGGTGCTACGCGCTCACGCCGAAGGTGATGTTCGACGGCACCGAGTACGGCGTCTGCTTGCTGTGACCAGCGTCAGAAGCGGCCGTCGAGCCCGAGGCCGAAGGGCGCGGCGCGCAGCGTGACCTCGGGCGACGGCTCGGGGGCGGGCTCGTCGTCGGCGGCCGGCTTCTCGTCGGGAGGCAGGGCGAAGAACAGCACGATCCCGGTTGCGAGGCTCGCAGCACCCACCCCGAGCAGCGCGAACGAGACGTTCTGGTAGGTGTAGGCCTGGTCCTCGGTCGGCTGGAGCGCGGGGTCGCAGCGACCGTCGTTGGCGTCGCAGCTCGCGCGCACCTCCGCGATCGCGCTCTCGCGCAGACCCCAGAGGATGGCCGAAGTGGCGAGTGATGCGAGCCCCACGCTGCCGACCACGTACGCCGCGATGCGCCCGGCCCCCTCGCCCGTGTCGGGCTCGGTCGTGCCCGGCTTCGGCGGCAGGGGCTGCGGCTGGGGCACGGGGTCGGGCGGTGGCTCGGGGTCGTGCACCTCGAGCTCCACGCGCTCGAGCCCGCCCTTCTCGAGCGTGACGGCGCGCTCGGTGACGACCTTGCCGGCCGTCTCGAGCTCGATGGTGTGCGCGCCCGGGTTGACCGGCAGTGCGCTCCCGAGCAGCGCCCGGAGCACGTTCTTGCCGTCGAGCAGCACGCGCGAGGTGCGCAGCTCGCCCGTCACGACGATCTCGATCTGCCCGAGCTGCTTGCGCAGCTCGGCGGCGCGCTTGGGCGCGTTGGCCGCGACCTTCGCGGCCTCCTTGCCGGCGTTCTTCGCCTCCTGGGCCGCGAGCTCGTAGCCGTTCACCGCCTCGACCAGGCGCCCGAGCCACTCGTGGCAGAGCGCGATGTGGTAGCGCACGTTGGGGCTGAGCTTGACCTGGGCGACGCGCTCGAGGATCGCGAGCGCCCCGGCCCAGTCGTCCGCCTCCTCGCGCTTGATGGCGTCCTCGAACAGCTGGCGCGCCGCGAGCAGCTCCTCCTCGGAGGGCGCCTCGGGGGGGCGCGCCGGCTGCGCGTGCGCGGTCGCACTCGACCACGCGAGCACGACGGGCAGCGCGAGCGCCGAGAGGACGAGGCGGAACGACATGGCGACGCCCCACCCTACTACAACCTGCCCGGGCGAGCGCAAACCGGCCGCCGCGACCTCAGCCCGTCGCGTGCGGGTCGGGCCGCCGGGCGAGCAGCGCGAGGAACAGCGGTCCGCCGAGCAGCGCCGTCACGGCGCCGACCGGGGGCTCGCTCCCGAGCCAGCGGAACGCGAGGCGCGCGCCGAGGTCGCACAGGAGCAGCATCGCGCCGCCGCCGAGAAAGGACAGGGGCAGGAGCACGCGGTGGTCCGGACCGACGAGCCTTCGGGCCGCGTGTGGCACCAGCAGTCCGACGAAGCCGATGAGGCCGGTGAGGCACACGATGGCGCCCACCACCGCCGAGGCGGCGACGAACACGCGGCGCTCGAGGCTGCGCACGTCCACCCCGACGAGCTCGGCGCTCTCCGCGCCGAGCCCGAGCAGGTTCATGCGTGCGGCGTCGCGCCACAGGAAGAGCGCGCCCAGGAGCACGTAGAGCGCCGTCGCGGCGAGCGCGGGCGCGGTCGGCAGCTCAATGAAGCCCGTGAGCCAGCGCAGCATCTGCTGGGCGCGCGCCGGCGGGACCAGGCTCTTGGCGAAGGTGACGAGCGCCGCGGCGATGGCGTTCACCATGACGCCGGCGAGCAGGATGGACGCCCCGGAGGTCGTGCCGCCGCGGCCGGCCGCGGGGCGCCGCGCCACGCTGTACACGAGCAGCGTGGCGCCGAGCCCGCCCGCGAGCGCGGACAGCGGCGTCAGCGCGGCGCCGAGCACGCTACCCGTGCCGAGGCCGAGCGCAATGACCGTCGTCGCGCCGAGGGCAGCCCCGCCCGACACCCCGAGCACGTAGGGCTCGGCGAGCGGGTTGCGCAGGATGGCCTGGAACGCAGCGCCGACGAGGCCGAGCCCGCCCCCCGCGAGCACGGTGAGTGCGGCGCGCGGCAGACGCAGCTCGAAGAGGATCGTCCGGTCGAGACCCGGCCCGCGGAGCGCGGCGGCGAGCGACACGTCCTCGCTACCGAACAAGAGCGCGAGCGCGAAGCTCGCCGCGAGCGCGGCGCAGGCGAGTGCCACGGCGGCGTGCCGCGAGCGTGGGCGCGCGCCGCGCGCTCTGGGAGCGTCAGCCGCGGACACGCTGGTTGCGCTCGTGGATGATGCGCAGCCCGGTGAGCGTCAGGTTGTCGTCCACGGCCTCGATGGCGCGCGTTTCCGGCGCGATGAGCCGCGCGAGCCCGCCGGTTGCCACGACGCGGCACGGGTAGTCGAGCTCGTCGCGCAGCCGGTCGCACAGGCCGTCGACGAGACCGGCATAGCCGAACACGATGCCCGACTGCATCGACTGCACCGGGTTGCGCCCCACGACGCGCGCGGGGCGCTCTACGTCGACGGGGTGCAGGCGCGCGGCGCGGGAGAATAGCGCTTCGGCGCTGATCTTGATGCCCGGAGCGATGACGCCGCCGAGGTAGTCGCCGTTCGGCGTCACGCAGTCGAAGGTCGTCGCGGTGCCGAAGTCGACCACGATGACGCCCTTGTGTGGCTCGTCGGCCACCCAGGCGTGGGCCGCCACCGCGTTGACGATGCGGTCCGCGCCGACGGCGCGCGGGTCCTCGTAGAGGATGCTGATCCCGGTCTTGATGCCGGGGCCGACCACGAGGGGCGTCGCGTCGAAGCCGCGCTTCACGAGCTCCACCATGGTGGGCGTCAGCGTCGGCACCACGCTGGCGATGATCGCCGCGTCGATGGCGCTCGCCTCGACGCCGCGCAGGGCGAGCATCTGGCGCACGAGCACGGCGTACTCGTCGGGCGTGCGGTTGCGCGCGCTCTCGGCGCGCACGTGGTGCACGAGCTCCGCTCCCTCGAACACGCCGAAGCTCGTGTTGGTGTTGCCGGTGTCGATGGCGAGTAGCACGCTCGGGTCCGCTCCTTCCGCTGGCTGGCGCTAGCGCTTGCGCGCCAGCATGATGCCGTCGCGCACGGGCAGCATGACGTTCTCGACGCGCTCGTCGACCTGGACGCGGGCGTTGAAGCGCACGAGCGCGCGCGCATCGTCGGTCTCGGGGGCGAGCACCTCGCCGCTCCAGAGCACGTTGTCGGCCACGAGCAGCCCGCCCGGGCGCAGGCGCGGCAGCACGAGCTCGTAGTACTCGGGGTAGCCCGTCTTGTCCGCGTCGAGGAACGCGACGTCGAAGGGGCGGTCGTCGAGCGCCCGCAAGGTGGTGCGCGCGTCGCCGAGCACGATACGGATCTTGCGCCCGTGCTCGCTGCGGTCGAAGAACGACTGGGCGAGCGTCGTCGACGCGGGGTCGAGGTCGCAGGTCACGACCTCGCCGTCGTCCGGCAGCGCCTCGGCCATGCACAGCGCCGAGTAGCCCGTGAAGGTGCCGATCTCGAGCACGCGCCGCGCTCCGGTGAGGGCGCACAGCAGCTTGAGCAGCGTGCCCTCGACGCGGCCGACCTGCATCTGCGGGCTCGGGACCTCGGCGTAGGTGCGCGCTCGCAGCTCCTCGAAGAGCGGCGGCCGGGCGCGGGTGTGCGCCTCGACGTAGGCGTCGATCTCGGGGGGCACGAACAGCTTCATGCCCCAAGCCTCGAAAGGGGCGCGCGCCGAGTCAAGCACCCCGCGCCCGGTCGAGCCCGGCTCAGGGGCGGCGGGCGGCCTTCGCGCGCCGGGCCTGCGAGTCGGGCGACGTGATGGCGCGCGTGTGGCGGCGCTGCAGGTTGCTCGTCGCTTTCGTGTGGTCGGCGCTGCCCCGGGTCGATTTTCGCGACGGCTTGCCGCTCTTGCTGTCCTCGAGCTTGACGCCCCCGCGCCTTCCGGCCCGCGCCTTGCGGTTGCGAGCGGCGGTCGAGTCGCCCCCGGCCTTGCGGTCCGTGGCGCTCACGCCCACCTCGGACGTGTCGACTGGCTCGTCGCGGTGTGGCCGCGCGGCGCGCTTGGGCTTCTTTGCCTTGGTGCGCTCTTCTGCGGCACGGAACCTCTCGGCCTTCGTCGCCATGGGTCCTCCTTGGTTGGGGGAGCCGCATCATGGCGCGGTTCCCCGCGCACCGCCAGCGCGCGCGAGTGACCGCGCGTGCATCCGGCGGCGGCTCGCGGCACGATGCTTGCAGCGTTGCGGGCGTGACCTACGTCTCGATCCGCACCGTCGTCCTGCTCGCGCCCCTGTCGCTCGCCGCCTGCAGCGCCGAGCCACCCCCGCAGTCGTACGAGCCCAAGGCGGTCGCCACCGCCGTCGAGGGCATCCGCGACGTGCCCGTGACGGGCACGCTCGGCGGTCAGCCGTTCTCCCTGGCCGAGGCGCGCGTCTACGTCGACGAGCGCCCGGAGCACGACAAGACGGACATCGTGCTCTCGGCCGGCGCGACCTCCGACCACTGCGGCGACCTCGGTCCGCTGCGGGCGACCACGGTCTGGCTCCGCCGCGCGGGCCCCCACGCCCCCGAGAGCGAGACGGTGCGGTTCGCGCCCGCCGACGACTCGCCGTGGGAAGCGCACTACGAGGTCTTCGCGAACGGCAACTGGACGGGCAACGGGCATGCGGCCGCGCTCGTCGCCATGAACGGAACCGACGGACGGATCTCGGTCTGCTTCGGCGATGCGACGGGCAGCTGCGTCGAGGGCACCTTCTCGGCGCGGCGGTGCCCCATTCGCATCGACTCGCTCGTGCGCGGCTCGCCGGCGCTCGAGGCGCTCCCGCACGCGTCGCAGCTGCCCGGCAGCGCGCCGAGCGCCGCCGGCTCGGCTCGGCCGTAGACGCCGCCGTCGCGGGTCACGCGCGCTCCGCTCGCGCGCGGGGCCGGCTCAGCCGTAGAAGTAGTAGAAGCGCGGCAGCGTCCCGAGCTCTTCTTTGAGCACGTAGACGCGCTTGCGCTCGAGCATGATCCGCACTTCGCCATTCGGGTCGCCGAGGTTGCCGAACTTGCGGGCACCGGTGGGGCAGGCCTCGAGGCATGCCGGGTAGCGCCCGACGCGCGTGCGCTGCAGGCAGAAGGTGCACTTCTCGACCACGCCGACCGGACGCAGCCGATTCGAGATGTAGCCCTGGTCGGGGTTGATGTCGCGCGGGCGGACGGTCGGCTCGTGGAAATTGAAGCGCCGACCGAAGTAGGGACAGGCAGCGATGCAGTAGCGGCAGCCGATGCACCAGTTGTAATCGACGACGACGAGCCCGTCGGGCTCGCGCCAGGTTGCGGTCACGGGGCACACCTTCACGCAGGGAGGATTGGCGCAGTGCTGGCACTGCACGGGCAGGTACACCTTGCCCGGGACCGGCACCTCGTCGTGCTCGTAGTAGGCGTTGGCATTCTCGAAATCGAGCGTGCCGCGGTCCATCTCCAGCACCTGGATGTACCGGAACTTCGGCACGTCGGGCAGGTTGTTCTCGCGCGCGCAGGCCTCGGCGCAGCGCCGGTTGCCGTTGCACAAGGACAGATCGAGCGCATAGGCGAACTCGACGCCGTCCATCGGTTGCGGGGCGGAGATCTTGACGTCCACGCCCGTCCGCGCCCGTGTCTCCGCCTCGATGCGCTCGAAGATGCGCCGCTTGTCCTCGTCGGTGAGCTCCTTGTAATGGGCGTCGAAGCGGTGATTGCCGCAGCCGCTGCCGGTCGCGGCGGCGGCGACCGCCGCCACCGAGGCGCCGAGAATGGCGCGGCGATCGGGCGGCCGGCGCCCGAGCTGGAGCAGCGGAGCGCCGCGCTCCGCGGTCGCGCCGGCCACCGGGGCCTCGCTCGAGGGACAGGCGCGTGGCGTACAGCCGTCGTTCTTCACGTCTCGCCCTCCGTCACATGCGCTCCCCGTGCTCGGGCCTCACGGGAGGGGCCTCCGGCACCAGGTGGGGGAACGTGGGGTTGTGGGGATTGTGGCAGCCGGTGCAGGAGCGGCGGATCTTGTTGCCGGTCCAGTGCCCCATCGTCTTGCCGTGGACCGCCAGCCGCCAGTCGCGCAGCTTGTCGCCGTGACAGCCGCCGCAGAGCAGGTAAGCCTCGTCGAAGGTCACGAGCTCGCCGCTGGCGATCACCAGCCGGTCGATGTTCTTCTGCGAATGGCACTGGTAGCACCAGCCGGCGGGGTCGCCGTGGTGGAACTCGGTGTTCCGGAAGGTGTGGAACTCCGTGAGCAGGCGCTTGTCGGGCTGTGACTCCCGCGCCGAATGACACCTCGAGCTGCAGGGGAAGGTCGGCAGGAGCTGCGTGCGCGGCTCCACCGTCACCGTCTCGGCCGCGACCGACGCGGGGGGCGCGGGAAAGGCGTGCCGGTCGTGCTCGTCGCAGCCCGGGGCGGCGCCGAGGGCCCAGGCGAGCCCCGCGGCGACGGCCCACGTGGGGGAGGTCTTCTTGCAGCTCATTCGCTTGGCTCGCCGAGCAGGGTGAACTGCTTGGCCTTGATGAACACCGGAATGCTGAACTTGGCGAGCAGGGTGAAGCACAGGGCGCCGCTCGACCAGATGCCGAGCGACACGGCGAGCTCGGTGACCGACGGCACGTACTCGTAGATCTCGCCGAGGGCGTCGGGGGTGAAGCCCGGTACGACCAGGCCGAGCCCCTTCTCGATGTAGACCCCGCACAGGATGAACACGCAGCCGACGTTGAGGAGCTTCACGTTGTTGCGGAACCTCGGCACGAGGAACAGCATCAGCGCGGTGACGTTGAGCGTCAGGGCGGTCCACATGAACGGCACGAGCGCGTGGTGCCCGTGCAGGCCGAGGTAGAGGTACTTCATCGGCGCGATGTGCTCGCTCTGCCCGTAGAACTCCTTGAACGCCTCGGCGCCGAGGAGGAACAGGTTGAAGGCGAGGGCGTACGCGACGAGCTCGGCGATCTTGGTGAGGGCCCGGCCGTCGATGTCGATGCGGAACTGACGGCGCACGAGCTGCAGCACGAGGATCATCAGCGCCGGGCCCGAGCAGAAGGCCGACGCGAGGAAGCGCGGCGCCAGGATGGCGGCGTTCCAGAAGGGCCGCGCCACCAGGCCGTTGTAGAGGAACGCCGTGACCGTGTGGATGCCGACCGCCCAGGGAATGCTGAGCAGGATGAGCGGCAGGATGCGGCTGTACTTTTGACCGCGCGAGACCTTGTAGAGGACGTAGAAGAAGATGAAGCCGTTGATACCGAGGTAGCCGTTGAGGACCACGATGTCCCACGTCAGCAGCGACACCGGGAAGTTCGGCCGGCCGATGAACGGGATGAGGTGCCACAGATTGGCCGGGCCGCCGACGTCGACCGCGACGAAGAGAATGCACATCACGATGGCCGTCACGGCCATGAGCTCGCCCAGGAAGGCGATCTCCTTGATGGGCTTGAAGTTGTAGACGTAGGCGGGGATGACGAGCAGGACGGCCGCGGCCGCCACGCCGACGAGGAACGTGAAGTTCGAGATGTAAAAGCCCCAGGCGACCTGGTTGCGCATGTTGGTCATGCCGAGGCCGTTGCGCAGCTGCCCGACGTAGGCCACGAGGCCGAGCGAGATGAAGACGAGCAGCAGGGCCACCCAGGCGTAGTAGATGCGGCCCCCCCGGACGATTTCCTTGGCGGCGGTGCCCAGTCCCGAGAAGACGCTCATGCGAGGTTTCTTCCTCTCACCGGTGCCTGCGCTGTGCGTGGAGCGCTCCCATTCGGCCACGATTCCTGCGCGCCGCGGCTCGCCCCGCCGGGCGAGACGGCGCGTCGCTGCAGCTGCGGTCGCGGTGGCGGCGTCGGCGGCCACGCCGCCGACCTCGCGATGCTGACGTACGCCCGCCCCGCCATGCCGATCCGGATCCTCAGCACGAGGTGTGCCAACTTCGTGCGCGCCAGCACCTCGAGGGGTGACGAGCGACAAGACGGCAGACCACCGGCGACGCCGCCGGCCCGGCTCCGGGCGCAGCTCGACCCGGGCCGCGACGGGTCTGCCGCGGCCGGCCGGGACACGGCCCGCGAGCTCAGGACTCGGGTTTCACGTCGTCGTGGCGAGCGCGCGCGCCGTCGCCGCCCGCGCCCGCGCCGACGCGGCGCACCACCGAGTCGTCACCCTGGTTGCGGAAGAACACCGCAAAGACCAGCGCCACGACGAGACTGACCCCGGCCGCGATGCCGGCGTACGCCCATCCCCCCATAACTCACCTGCTTGCTTCGAGGACGCCTCGTGGCGCGCGTGCATGGCCCATGCCCGGTCGGGGCTCGGCCGCGCGCCGCGGGGAGCGTGGCCCGCGGCGCGCGGCCGCCCGGGGGCCGCGCGCGTCGCGCCGTGTCGTGGCCAGACCCCGAAGGCGCTGCAACGGCGCGGGGTTACGGCCCGCGAGGCGGGCCGTCCCGGGGGTGCAACGGGGGCGCACGGAATGCGCGTCCACGCCGGGGCGCCGGGCGAAACGCCCGCGCGCTCGCACCGAGCCGAACGGGGCGCCGCGGCAACAGCAGCCACCGGCGCAGGACTTGCGTTGCTGCGATCGCCCGTGCGCAAGGCTTGCGCGGCCGAGCGCGCGCCCGGTTGCGGGCGTCAGGGTGCGGCGCTCGGCGTCGTGCCGAAGGGCAGGGACCGACCGCGAAGGTCGAGCTTGCCGAGCACGTCCTGGCAGTGCGGTTCGGTCATGCTCGACAGGGGGCTGGCGAGGCACGCGACGGCCTCGGCCGGCAGGGTCTCGCAGAGGTCGAGAAAGCCCTGGCGCTCGGCGTCGAGCTCGGCGCCGAGGGCGGCGAGCTTCGCCTCGGAGTCGTGGTCGTCCTGGAGGAACGCCCTGGTCATCGACACGCGGATCTCCTTCATCTGGTCGAAGCCGCGCGCGCACTTCTCGCGCTTGCCGCGCGAGCAGGCCGCGGCGCCGACGAGGGCTGCGAGCACGATGCCGATCCAGGCTTTCCTCATGTTCGTCCGGGACGTACCCCAGTCTAGGCGCGGCACCCACCCGCGGTCATCTCCCCACCGCTGCGGTCGGGTGACCGGGCCTTCTCACCCGACCCTGGATGCGCCGTCGGCCGGGCGGCGGTAGCCTGTAGCCCGGTGCGCGCCCGACCCGCCGCGCGCCCGCCGCCATGCCGCCCGCCTCCTCGCACCGAATCCATCGCCTCGCCCTCGGTCTCGCGCTCTTCGCGGGGGTTGCCGGCGGCCCCGCCTGCACGTGCGGGGACCGTGCCGCAGCTCCGGGCGCCTCGGCGAGCGCCGCGGCGCGCGAGGCCGCCGCGGCGGTGCCGGACACGCCGATCGTCGCCGGCTCCTTCGCCGAGCTCGTGGCGCCGCCCGAGATCTACCTACTCGGCGGGGTCCAGAGCGTCGACCGGCTTGCCACCGCGGCGCAGGCGATCGTCGCGGGCATCGCGCCGGGCGCGACCACGCCCCTCGCCGCCGCCGGTCCCGCGGTGGCGCAGCGCCTCGGGCTCTCCGGCCCGTCGGGGCTCGACTTCGGCAAGCCCATCCACTTCGCGCTCTTCAACCCGAACGGCCAGGATCCGTCGGTGTTCGTCTTCGGGCTCAGGAGCCGCGAGGCCTTCGTGCAGACCCTGCCCGCCTCGCGCCAGGCGAACGTGCAGGGCAACGCCTACGCGTACGGCAAGCTCGGGGACGCCTTCGTCAACTTCGTCGGAGAGTACGCGGTCTTCACCCACCAGGCGGACACCTTCGCCCGGCACCGCGACTTCCTCGCGCGCCTCGCGGGCGCGAGCCTGCCGACCGACCTCGCCGTGACGCTCGGGGTGAAGAACCTCGTCACGGGCATGGGGCAGGACCTCGAACAAACGGTCGGCGCGCTCCGGCGCGCCCTCGCCCGACGCGCCGAGGCGAGCGCGGAGCTCGGCGGTGCGGCCGCCTCGCTCGCCGAAGTGCTCGACTGGCTCGTCGGCGCGGCCAAGGACGTCGATCACGTGGCGGCGACGGCGAGCTTCGGCGACGGGGCGCTCGTGCGCGTCGCGGTGGTGCCGGCCCGTGGCAGCGCGCTCGCGCGGACGGTCGGCGGGCTCGTGGCGCTCGAGCCGCCGGCCCAGTCGCTGCTCGCGAGCTACCCGGCGCTCGTGCCCTTCGTGCTCGCGACGCACTTCGACCCGGCAGCGGTCGCGACGCTCCACGACGAGCTCGGCCGTGTGCTCACGCGCATGCTGCCGTACCCGCCGGAGGTGCGCGCGCCCCTGCTCGACGCGAGCAAGCAGCTCCTTTCGGCCCTCACCGGCGAGATGGTGCTCGCCGCCCAGGGCGTCCCGGACGGCGACGGGCTCGGGCTCACGGCGAGCATGGTGGTCAAGGATCCAGCCCTCGCGCGGAAGGCGCTCGCTGCGTGGGGCGACGCGATGGCCGACCGGCGCCTCGCCGCGGTCTACGCCAGGCTCGGCATCACGCTCGAGCGCAAGAAGGCCGCCTACAAGCTCGGCGAGATCTCCTTCGACTCGCTCGAGGCCAAGCTCGACCCGGCCAAGCAGGCCGAGCTCGGTCCGGGCGCCAGCACGCTCGCGGACCTCATGACCCTGCACTTCGGCGTCGGAAAGGAGCGCGCGTACCTCGCGTACGGGCGGAAAGCGAAGGGGGCGCTCGAGGCGCTCGTCGGCGGCAAGCTCGCCGGCGGCTTCGAGGCGGAGCCGGCCGTCGCGCGGGCGCGGGAGCGCGGGGTGCCCGCGCCGCTCGTGTTCCTCTACGCACAGCCGCTCGAGCTCGTGAAGGCGCTCGCCCAGGCGCAGACCGATCCGCGCGCCAAACGCGTGAAGGACGGCCTCTCGCTCCTGCCGCCGTCGAAGGCGGGTGTGGCGCTCAGCGTGGGCGCCACGGACGGCGTGCTCAGCCTCGTGCTCGACGCGCCCGCCGAGCAGCTCCAGCGCCTGGTCGAGCTCGCCGTGCTCGTGAAGATGAGCTCCATGGGCCAGCTCGTGCCAGCCCCGGCGCCGAGCCCCTGAGCTTCCGCTACTCCACCGCGGCCGGCTCGACCGCGGGTCCGGCATCGAGCGGCGTCGGGGTCGGGGTCGGGCGCGCCTGCGACTTCCAGAGGCGGCGCACGTAGAGGATGCCGCCGAGCCCGAGCACCAGGACGACCGCGACGCCCGCGATGAAGATCGGGCTGCCCGGCTCGCGCGCCGCGTCGCCGACGAAGGTGTAGAGCAGGGCGGTCGGCAGCACCCCGAGCAGGCAGCCGACGAGGTACGGGCGTGGCGCGACACCGGAGAGCCCGGCCGCGTAGCCCACCGCCGTGTAGTGCACCGGCATCACCCGCAGCAAGAAGACCGTGACGGTGCCGCGCTCGCGCGCCAGCACCTCGACGACGTTGCGGAGCCTCGGCGTGCGCTGCATCTTGTGCGCTACCCACGCCCGCCCCGAGCCCCGCGCCACGACGTAGCAGGTGACCGCCGTCGCCATGTCCGCGAGGATCGACAGGGCGGCGCCGAGCAGCGGCCCGAACGCGAGCCCGCCGACGAGCAGCCCCCACGCGCGCGGGAACCACAGCATCTCGAGCACGAAGACCGTGACCACGTAGGTGGCCATCGAGGCGGGCGAGCGGTCGGCGACGAGGCGCTTCAGCGTCTCCATGTCGACCCAGCCCGCGGCGATGGCGACCACGCACGCGGCGATGGACAGGCCGACGAGGCCGAGGAGCGCGACCATGCGCCGCGGCATCCGCTCGCTCGTCTTTGCTTCCATGGACGCTCGATTGTGCCCGACGGGCGGGCTCGGGGCTACTCGCTTCGGGTCGGCTGGTAGGTCAGGGCTTCGGGATCTTGAGCGTCGCGCTGATCATCGCGCTGCCGCTCACGGCGTAGACGAGCGCGAAGGGGTGCAGCTGAAAGGGCCCGAGCTGCCAGACGCCCCACCAGACGTCCTCGTGCACGGCGCCGAGCGCGAAGGCGATCGCCCACACGGCGACGAGGGCGAGGCTGGTCGGGATGGGCGTGCCCTGGAAGTGGCTCACCTTGCCCTTGTCCGTCATGAGCGCGGGGGCCGTCACGTTGAAGCGCGCGAGCCGGCCGATGCCGCAGGCCACGAAGTACGTGAGAATCACCGCGTCCCAGGCACCCCGCAGGCCGAGCGCGAAGCCGAGCACGGCCGGCGCGACGCCGAACGACACGATGTCGGCGAGGCTGTCGAGGTCGGCGCCGTAGGGCGAGCTCTTGTGGCGCCAGCGCGCGACCATGCCGTCGGCGACGTCGCAGACGAGCGCGATCGGGAAGAGCGCGAGCGCGGCCCACATCGTCGGCCGGTGCCGCTCCTCGACGTAGGCGAGGCACAGGAGGATCGCGACGGTGCCGCTCGCGGCGTTGCCGATCGTGATGAGGTCGGCGAGGGCGAGCGAGCGCAGCATGCTGAAGTGCCGCGGGCGCGGCTTGCCGCTCGGTGCCTCGGGCGTGGACGGTCGGGGGTCGGCGGTCGGGTCGCTCATGCAAGATCTCCCGCTCGGCGCCCGGGCGGAGCGGTCACAGGCCCTTCATGTGCGCCACGAGCTTCGAGAGCGAGCTCTTGGCGTAGCCGAACAGCATCGCGGTCTTCGGGTCGTAGAAGAGCGCGTTCTCGATGCCGGCGAAACCGGGATTCATGCTGCGCTTCATCACGATGATGCTCTTCGACTTGTCGACGTCGAGGATGGGCATGCCGAAGATCGGGCTCGCCTGGTCCGTCCGGGCTGCCGGGTTCACGACGTCGTTGGCACCGACGACGAGCGACACGTCGCACTCCGGGAAGTCGGGATTGACCTCGTCCATGTCGCGCAGGGCGTCGTAGGGCACGTTCGCTTCGGCGAGGAGCACGTTCATGTGACCGGGCATGCGGCCCGCCACGGGGTGGATGGCGTAGAGCACCTCGCCGCCCTGCCGCTCGACCTGCTGCGCGAGCTCGCGCACCTGGTGCTGCGCCTGGGCCACTGCGAGCCCGTAGCCGGGGACGACGATGACCCGGCGCGCGAAGGCGAGCTGCACCGCCGCGTCCTCGATGGTCACCTCGCGCACCGGCAGGGCGGCCCCGCCTTTCAGGGCGGCGGCGGCCGGCGCGGAGCCGAAGGCGCCGAACAGCACGTTCGTGAACGAGCGGTTCATGGCGCGGCTCATCAGGATGGAGAGGATGAAGCCGCTCGCGCCGTCGAGCGCGCCGGCGATGATGAGCACGTTGTTGCCGATGGCGAAGCCGGTCGCGCTCGACGCCAGGCCGGCGTAGCTGTTGAGGAGCGAGATCACGACCGGCATGTCCGCGCCGCCGATCGGCAGCACGATGAGGATGCCGATCGCGAGGCCGAGGCCGATCATCGCGTAGAACGCCCAGGCCGCATCGGGCACGACGATGAGGTAGACGTAGAGGCCGACGGTCGCGAGGAACAGGGCGATGTTGGTGGCGTTCTGCCCGCGGTAGGTGATGGGCGCGCTCGGCAGGATCTCCTGGAGCTTGCCGAACGCCATGATGCTGCCCGTGACGGTGAGCGAGCCGAACATCACCTCGAAGCCGAGCGCCGCCATCTTCGGGTGCGCGATCACCTCGCCGTGGCCCTGCGAGCCCAGGAACTCGGCGAGCCCGACCAGGGTCGCGGCGAGCGCCCCGAAGGCGTGCGAGGCCGCGATGCGCTGGGGCATGGCGGTCATCGGCACGCGCAGCGAGATCGCGACACCGACCGCGGAGCCGACGGCCAGCCCGACGAGGATCCACTCGTAGCGCAGGATCTCCGCCTGGAGCAGCGTCCCGATGACGGCGAGCAGCATGCCCGCCTCGGCCAGGAACATGCCGCGCCGCGCGGTCTCGGCCGACCCCATCCCCTTGAGGCCGAGGATGAACAGCCCCGAGGCCAGCAGGTACGCGACCTGGACGAAGTACTCGCGCGCCATCGGTCAGCCGCCGTGCCCCAGCTTGGGCCGCTTGGCCGGTCGGCCCGGGTCGTGCTTGAACATGCGCAACATGCGGTCGGTGATGAGGAATCCGCCGACCACGTTGATGCTCGCGGCCGCGACGGCGACGGTGCCGAGGATGGTCGTGACGGTGTCGCTGCTCCCCGCGGCGACGAGCGACCCGACGAGCGAGATGCCGCTGATGGCGTTCGTCGCGGACATGAGCGGCGTGTGCAGCAGGGCCGGCACCCGCCCGATCACCTGGTAGCCCACGAACGCCGCGAGCATGAACACGTAGAGCGCCATGAAGCTCACGAGCCCCGTGTTCGACATATCTCTCCTTCGCCTGGGCGCCCCGCCGCGTCGCCGGCCTCGTCGGCGAGGACGGGGGGTGGCGTGGCGCGCCAGCATCTTGCTATGACGGGTCGTTTCGCGGCAAGCGCGCGTTGCCCCGACCGCGGCCCGCTCCGCGCTCTTGCCGCTCGACGTGCCACGACATAGACTGAGCTCGATGGCCGCTCCGAACGAAGCGCGATCCCCGGGCACGGCCTGGGCTCGTCCCCTCGGCCTGGCGGCGGCGCTGCTCGGGCTCGGGTGCTCGGCCGACGTCGTCGACGTCGAGGACGCGAGCGCGGGCGGTCTGGCCCAGGGCTTGGTCGTGGTCGAGCGCGGCGCGACGCTGGGGCTTGCCGCCCAGCAGGCGCCCCGCACCCAGGTGGCCGCCCGCTTCCTGCGCCCGGTCGGGCTCGAGGCCGACGCCGCCGAGCGCGTCATGGGCCTCGCGCGCGCGCTGCCCGCGCCGGGGACGTGCAGCCGCAGCGGGGCGCCCGCGCCCGTGCCGGTGCAGGCGAGCGCCTCGATCGAGCTGCTCGACGTGGGCGAGGTCTACGTGCAGGCGGCCGGCGGCTCGAGCGTGGTGCTCGCGGCGCGCGCCTTCCCGGACGTGGGCGACCTCGTCTCGGGCGTCGTGTACACCTCGCGCGACGAGACGGCCGACGTCGCCCCGGGCGTGAGCTACCTCGTCGAGACGAGCGGCTCGTCGCGCGTCGAGGCGTTCAGCTCGCGCGCCGAGGCGCCCGAGTCCCCCGACGGAATCCTGCTCGCGGGGCTGCCGCTCGACGGCGACGAGCTCGCGCTGCCCGTCGGCGCGCCCCTCGGGCTCCGCTGGGAGCCGGGCACGCAGGCCGACACCATCTACGTCGAGCTGCGCTGGGACGGCGGCGAGCCGGTGGTCTGCACCTTCGACGACGTGGGTCGCGGCGAGGTGCCCGCGGCTCACGCGCGTCCCGAGGGTGCCCGCGCGCTCGAGCTCGGCGTGCACCGCCTGCGGCGCACGCCGCTGCGCTTCGAGGGCGACGGCCAGCCGACCGATCTCGGCGGCGCGCAGGTCGAGTTCGACTTCGCGGTCGTCGCGGACGTCGCGCTCGCCGAGCCGGCCGGCGGCTGCGCACAGCGCGGCGCAGGCGTCCGGGCGGGACGGCGTGGCAGCGATGTCCGTGAGCGCCGACGTCGACGAGCTCGTGCGCGCCGGGCGGCTCGCCGAGGCCGCGGCGCGCGCGACCGATGCGGGCGCGCACGCGCGCGCGAGCGAGCTTCACGAGCAGGCCTGCGACTACCGGGCCGCGGCCGAGGCCGCGCTCGC
>JACRDA010000090.1 GCA_016212965.1 Myxococcales bacterium | reverse complement strand
GCGTCGCGCGCTTGCGCTTTCGCGCGGCCTTGTTACGGTGCCTCGCATGTGGCGCATCGGTGGGGTCGTGGTCCTGTCGCTCGTGGCGTGCAAGGGGCCGAAGCCGGCCCAGACGGGGCCCGCGGCGAGCGGCGAGCCCGCGAGCGCGACCGCGAGCACCGCGAGCGCGCACGCGGCGCCGTCGGACACGGGCTCGCACGCCGATCCCGAACCTGCGACGACCGGTGCGGCGCACACGGGCAGGCCGAGCACCGACGAGCTCCGCACCATCCTGCAGCTCGTCCTCGACGACAGCGAGCTCGACGGCTATCTCCACCTCGGCTCGCCGGATCGCTTCCCGCTCAAGATCGCGGGCGAGGGGCTGCCCGACGGGCTCGTCAAGGCGACCAAGCCCGTGGTCGTCGTGACGGCGCCCGCCGCGGACGCGCCCGTCGTCGTGTTCACGGAGATCGACGCCAGCGCCGACCGCGCGACCGTGCGCTACCGCTTCGGGGCCGAGAACATCCGCGGCACGGCGACCCTCGAGAAGAGCGCGCGCGGCTGGCAGCTCGTGCAGAGCCGCATCATCGAGCGGTAGCGGCGTGGCGGTGAGCGCCATCCGACGGTCCGCCCACGACCTCGGTGGACCGGGCTTCGGCTGGAGGTTACGCTCGGGACATGTCGAGGGCGCGAGCTCGCGGGCCGGGCGGAGGTCGGAGAGCGTGACCGTGCGGCTCGAGGACGTGGAGCGCGAGACGCGGGACGCGCTCCTCGGGTGGCAGCCCCCGCTCCTGGCCGCCTGGCTCTTCGGCAGCGTGGCGCGCGGCGCGGCGCGCGAACGGAGCGACGTCGACGTCGCGATCCTCACGGGCCGCCCGCGCCCGCGGACCCTCGACGAGCTACCCCTCGACCTCGAGTCCGCGCTCGCCGCCCGGCTCGGTCGCCCCGTCGAGGTCGTGATCCTGGACCACGCGCCCGTCGATCTCGTCCACCGGGTGCTGCGCGACGGCAAGCTGCTCCTCGACCGAGCGCGCGCGGAGCGGATCCGCTTCGAGATCGCCGCGCGCAACCGCTACTTCGACCTCTTGCCCATCCTGCGCGAGTACCGGCGCACGGTCGAGGCGCCGTGACCGACGCCGAGCTCGTGCAAAAGAAGCTCGCGCTCGTGGAGACCTACGTCGCCGAGCTCCGACGCCTGGCCCGCCCCGAGCACATCGAGAGCGACGTGCGGGAGCGGCGCTTCGTCGAGCACACGCTCCAGATCGCGATCCAGGCATGCCAGGACGTGGCCTCGCACCTCGTGTCGGACGAGCGGCTCGGCGAGCCCGACAGCAACCAGGAGCTCTTCGACCTGCTTGCACGGGCGGGTCTCGTCGACCCCGACCTCGCCACTCGCATGCGACGCGCCGTCGGATTTCGCAACATCCTGGTGCACGGGTACGCATCGGTCGACGCGAGGGTCGTGCGCGACGTGCTCGAGCACCGCCTCGACGATCTGCTCGCCTTCGTCGCGAGCGTGCGGGCGCGGCGGTGAGGCGCCCTGCGTGAGCGCCACCCGCGGCGGGTCGACGCGGGCTCGAGTCTCGGCGCGCCGCGACCGGGCCCCGAGCCGTCAGATTTCCTGGAGCGCGAGCGTCGGGTCGAGGGCGCGCAGGTCGCCGGCGTCCGAGGTGAGCACCGCCCAGTCGCGCAGACGCGCCAGCAGGACCACGTGCGCGTCCGCTGGGTCGGTCGCGCCCGTCGCGCCGAGCATGCGGCCGACCACCTTGGCCACCGCGCGCGTCAGGTCCTCCACCTCGACGGAGCGCAGCAGCCACGCCACGGGAGCCTGGACGCCGGCCCCACCGCGCCAGATCTGGGCCACGACACAGGCGGAGGTGACGAGCGGGGTCCTCGCCTCGCGGAAGCGCTGGCAGAGGTGCACCATCACGGGCTTGCGCCGCTCGAGCGCGATGAACGCACCCGCGTCGAGGACCACGCCGCGCCGTGCGGTCACGCGGCGCGCTTCCGGCGCTTCGGCTTCGTGAGAAGCTCGAAGATGGCGTCCGCGCGCCGCACGGCCTGGCGGCTCGGGGCAACCTCCCGGTAGAACGCCTCCCAGGCGCGCTCGAGCTCCGCGCGCCCGAGGCTCTCTTCGAGCACCTGGGTCACCCACGCCGACACCGAGCGCTGCGAGGCGGCCCGCTTGATGCGGCGGGCCACCTCTTCCGGGACGCTGATGGTGATGCGCCGGATCGTCATAACATTCGCATAACACCGAGCGCTGCGCGGCGCCACCCGCCGCGCCGCTACCGCACGCGTCGAGGTGGGCACCGTCGAGCGGCGCAGTCGCGGCAGCCGGCGGCGTAGAGGGCTCGTGGCGCGATCACGCCGGGCGCGGAATGTCGAGCTGGCGGCAGATCACGAGCACGAGCGGGTCCGGGATCTCGCGGTGGCGGGGCACCGGACAGCGGCGGCGGTTGGCTGCGTTCTCGAAGACGGTGTGGCTGCTGCCCTCGCGCACAAGCAGGCATCCGTGCCGTCGCAGATGGGCTTCGAGCTCGCGGCGCTTCATGCCGCCGGAGCGGTCACGTCCACGGTGAGGTGCTGCCCGGCGCGAAGCACGAGGTGAATGGGCTCCTCGAGCTCCGCCTCCGGATCCGAGCGGCTCGGGTCCGGCAAGGGCAACGGCTCGCCCCGGAGCAGGTTCGTCTCGGCCATGTCGAGCAGCGCGCCCGCGAGGGCGTGGCGTGCCTCGTCGAGAGTGTGGCCGAAGGACACCGTTCCGGGAAAATCCAGCACCTCGCCGAGCAGGATCCCGGCGCGCTCCTTGTAGGCAGCCTTGTAGGTCAGCACGTCTTCATCCTAGCGCAAGAAGACGCACCGAGGCAGGCGCGCGCTCGGGCGCTCGGGCGCGCCGCGCGCTCAGGACTCGCCGGCCTTCTCCTTCACGCTGCCGCGGGCCTTGATGGCGGCCTGCGCGGCGGCGAGGCGGGCGACCGGCACGCGGTAGGGTGAGCAGCTCACGTAGTCGAGGCCGACCTTGGCGCAGAAGTGGATCGAGCGCGGATCGCCGCCGTGCTCGCCGCACACGCCGAGGTGCAGATCCGGCCGCTTCGCCCGGCCCTTCGCGACGGCCATCTTGACGAGCTGGCCGACGCCCACCTGGTCGAGGGTCTGGAAGGGATCGTCCTCGAGGATGCCCTGCTCGATGTAGGTCGGCAGGAAGCTCGCGATGTCGTCGCGGCTGAAGCCGAGCGTCATCTGCGTCAGATCGTTCGTGCCGAAGCTGAAGAACTCGGCCTCGCCGGCGATCTCGTCGGCGCAGAGCGCGGCGCGCGGCGTCTCGATCATGGTGCCGATGTGGTGCTTCACGCGCATGCCCTTGTCCGCGAATACCTCCTCGGCCACGCGGCGCACGATCTTCGTCTGGTGGGCGAGCTCGGTCACGTTGCCGACGAGCGGCACCATGAGCTCGGGCAGGACCTTCACGCCCTCCTTGGCGACGTCGCAGGCGGCCTCGAACAGGGCGCGCGCCTGCATCTCGGTGATCTCGGGGTGCGTGATGCCGAGCCGGCAGCCGCGGTGCCCGAGCATCGGGTTCGCCTCGCGCAGAGCCTCGACGCGCGCGTGCAGCACCTCGAAGGAGACGCCGAGCTCCTTCGCGACCTCTTCTTGCTGCTTCGGCTCGTGGGGCAGGAACTCGTGCAGTGGCGGATCGAGCAGGCGCACCGTGACGGGGAAGCCGTCCATGGCGCGGAAGATCCCCGCGAAATCGCCGCGCTGCATGGGCAGGAGCTTCGCCAGCGCCTTGCGCCGGCCGGCCTGGTCGGAGGCGAGGATCATCTCGCGCACGGCGAGGATGCGGCTCTCCTCGAAGAACATGTGCTCGGTGCGCGTGAGGCCGATGCCCTCGGCGCCGAAGCGGCGCGCGACCGTGGCGTCGTTCGGCGTGTCGGCGTTCGTGCGCACGCGCAAGGTGCGCGCCTTGTCGGCCCACTCCATGAAGGCGCGAAAATCGCCGCCGATCTCGGGCTCGCGCAGCGGCTCCTGGCCGAGGACGACCTCGCCCGTCGTGCCGTTCAGGCTGAGCCAGTCGCCCTCCTTGACGACCACCTTGCCGCGTGACAGCGTGCGCGCCTTGTAGTCGATGACGATCTCGCCGGCGCCCGCGACGCAGGGCTTGCCCCAGCCGCGTGCCACCACGGCCGCGTGGCTCGTCATGCCACCGCGGCTCGTCAGCACGCCCTCGGCCGCGTGCATGCCGGCGACGTCCTCGGGGCTCGTCTCGATGCGCGCCAGGATCACGTGCTCGCCGCGCGCGCGCCACTCCTCGGCGTCCGCGGCGCTGAAGACCACGCGCCCGACGGCGGCGCCCGGCGACGCGTTGAGACCCTTGCCGACGACGCGCCCCGCCTTGCGGTAGGCGAGCTCGTCGGCGAAGTAGGGGTGCAGGAGCTGGTCGATGTGGCCCGGCTCGACGAGGTTCGCGACCGCCTCGTCCTCGGTGACCAGGCCCTCGCGCACGAGATCGACCGCGATCTTCACCGCCGCGGCGCCGGTGCGCTTGCCGTGGCGCGTCTGGAGCATGAAGAATTTACCCTCCTGCACCGTGAACTCGATGTCCTGCACGTTGCGGAAGTGCTGCTCGAGCTGCGCCGAGACCGCGACGAGCTTGTCGTACATGTCGGGCATGCGCGTGCGGAGGTCGTCGATGTGGAGCGGCGTCCGGATGCCGGCCACCACGTCCTCGCCCTGCGCGTTGACGAGGTACTCGCCGTAGAGCTCCTTCTGGCCCGTCGACGGGTTGCGCGTGAAGGAGACGCCCGTGCCCGAGCTGTCGCCCATGTTGCCGAACACCATCGCCTGCACGTTGACGGCCGTGCCGATGAGCCCGCGGATCTTCTGCACTTCGCGGTACTTCACGGCGCGCTCGCTCTGCCACGAGGCGAAGACGGCGAGGATCGCGCGGCGGAGCTGCTCCTTCGGCTCGGTCGGGAAGGGCTCGCCCGTCTTGTCCTGGAAGATGGCCTTGAAGCGCACGACGGCCTCCTTCAGGTCGGCCTCCGTGAGGTCCTGATCGCTCTTCGCCCCGCGCGCGCGTTTCAGCTCGTCGAGCGCGTGCTCGAAGGCCTCGCGCGGGGCGCCCATGACGACGTCGCCGAACATCTGGAGGAAGCGCCGGTAGGCGTCCCAGGCGAAGCGCGGGTTGCCGCTCTTCTTCGCCAGGCCGTCGGCCACGGCGTCGTTGATACCGAGGTTGAGGACCGTGTCCATCATGCCCGGCATCGAGACCGCCGCGCCCGAGCGCACCGACACGAGCAGCGGCCGGGCGGGGTCGCCGAAGCGCGTGTCGAGCGTGCGCTCCACCTCGGCGAGCGCCGCCTCGATGTCCGGCCAGAGCCACTCCGGCAGCTGCCCGCCGCGCTCGGTGACCTCGCGGCACACCGTGGTCGCGATCGTGAAGCCGGGGGGGACGGGCAGTCCGGCCGCCGCCATCTCGGCGAGGTTCGCGCCCTTGCCCCCGAGCAGATCCTTCATGGCGGCGCTGCCGTCCGTGACGCCGACGCCGAAACGGTACACATGGCGAGGCTGAGTGGTCATGGCGGGCGGTTTAGGCGCGTCCCCGCGCGGGGGGAAGGGGAAGCTCGCGCCGCGTCGCGTCAGCCGCTCGGGGCCCGTCGCGCTCGTGCCGGAGCAGGCGGGCCTGGTGACAGGCGCGGGCCGGGGAGCGATGCTCGGCGCGTGACCCGCTCCGCGCTCCTCGTCGTGCTCCTCGCCCTCGCGTGCGACGCCGGGCGCGTGCCCACCACGCCCGCGGCGCCGCCCGCGAGCGCGCACGCTTCGGTCACCGGGTCGGGAGCGGCTGGCTCCGGCGCGCCGGGCGATCCGGAGGCGGCGCCTGCGACCGCCGCGAGCGCGGCGCAGGGCGCCGGCGCGCGCCCCG
>JACRDA010000097.1 GCA_016212965.1 Myxococcales bacterium | reverse complement strand
GTAGACGTCGCCGTCAACGTCCACGACCACGTCAACGTCAAGGTCAAGGTCAACGTCAACGCCAACTCGGTTCGCAGCAGCAGTGTGGTTGGCGCCGGGGATCGACACGCGGGCGGGCGCTTACGTCGCGGTCCGATGGCGTGACATCAGTCACGACCTCTGTGCCGAGGGACTAGGGCAGGCCTTCGACCTTCGACCTTCGACTGCGCGTGCTACACCGCGGCGATGGCTGCGTGGTCTGGCTGGATCGCGGTCGCGCTCATGTGCGCCGCGGCGCTCGTGCCGCTCGTACAGCGGCTGCGTCACGGCGTGCGGGCGGCGCCGCGCTCGCAGAGTGTCGCGACGCACGAGCTGCTCGGCATGGGCGCGACGGCGGCCGGGTGCCTGCACCCGCTGATGGCGCTCTTCTACCTCGGCTCTCCCGAGGCCATCGGGGCGGGCGAGCTCGCGCTCGGCCTCGGCGCGCTCGCCTTCGTGCTCCTCATCGCCCACGCGGGCCGCGGCCTGCGGCTGCGCGATCCGAAGCTCGCGGATCGCCCGAAGGCGCGCCGGGCGCACCTCACCACGGCGGTCGCGATCGCCGCCGCCATCGGGGCGCACGCCGCTGCCTGCCTGCTCGCGAAGTGAGGGCGGGAGCGCCGCTCAATAGCGCGGCATGTTCGGCTCGACCACCACGCTCCAGGCGTCGATCCCGCCCGTGAGGTTCATGACGGTCTCGAACCCGTCTGCGAGGAGGCGATTCGCCGCCTGCCGGCTGCGCACGCCGTGGTGGCAGTAGAGCACGATCGGCGTGTCGCGCGGCAAGGCCTCGAGGGCACGGGTGCCTTCCTCGTCGAGCAGGGTCGAGCCCGCGATGTGCGCGATGCGCCGCTCGGCGGCCGTGCGCACGTCGAACACGCGGATGGGCTTGCCCGAGTCGAGGAACGCCTTGAGCTCGTCGGGCCGTAGCTCGCGCACCGCGGGGCCCGCCGAGGGCTCCTTCGGGTTCTGGATCTTGAAGCCGCCCCCGTCGGGGCCGTCGACGTGGTCCACGCGCACGCCGTCGAGGAGCGCGGCGCACGCCTCGGGCACGTGGATCCGGACACCGCCGGTCTCGGCGACGAGGTCGCCGGGCTGCTTCGGCCCGAAGTAGAGCTCGTAGTTCCACGCCTCGTCCGTCTCGAAGCGAAGCACGTCCCCGCCCGCGTCGGCCATCGCCGCCGTGAAGGCGCGTGCCGCGCTCGGTGAGAGCTCGATCTTGGGTGGGGTCGGGCCCGCCGCCGGCGTGACGCCGAGGAGCTTCGCGAGCTCGCCGGTCTCGTGCATCTCGGCGAGGATGTCGCTGCCGCCGACGAACTTCCCGTCGATGAAGATCTGCGGGATCGTCGGCCAGCTCGAGTACTCCTTGATGCCGTCGCGGAGGCCGGGATCGCTGAGGACGTTCACGTCCTTGAACGGCTGCCCGACGCTCTTCAGGATGCCGACGGCGCGCTGCGAGAACCCGCACTGCGGGAAGCTCTTCGTGCCCTTCATGAACACGACCACGCGCGCGGAGCGCACGAGCTCGTCGATGCGGGTCTTCAGGGATGGCTCGGAATGACTGGCTTCGCTCATGGCAAAAGTTCCGTTACGGAACTTCTGTATAAAGCCAATCGAGCGCGCGCGCCATGACGTTTTGTGCCTGCGGACCGTACTCGCCGTGTCGGGCGCCGGGCAGGAGCTCGAAGCGCACGTCGACCCCTGCCTGGGCGAGCTTGTGGGCCCCGCTCACGATGTGGTCGCGCCGGTCGAGCTCCCCGGCGACGAGCAGCAGGCGGCGCGTGTGACCGAGCTTCTCGACGCCCGGCTCGTCCATCTGTGCGATGAGCGCGACCCGCGGGTACCGAGCGGGCAGCAGGGCTGCGAGGCTCTCGGCGCGCCGCGCGCCCTGCGAGTAGCCGATGAGGCCGACCGCCGTGGCGTCGAGGGCGACGCCCTTGCCTTCGGCCGTGCGCCACGCGCTCACGGCCGCGAGCGCCGCGCTCACGCGCCGATCGATGCGGGCGAAATCGGTGGACCACTCGCGACGACCGGCCTTGCCGCGTCCCTTGCACGGGGTGTCGCCGTGCAGGGACAGGAGCGTGCCGACCCGAGCGGCGGCCGCGGCCCATGGCTCGAACGCGAGCGGGTTGCCGCAGAGGCCGTGCAGGTAGACGATGGCGAGCGGGCTCGTGGCCGGTCCGGGGACCACCTCGACGCCGAGATCGCCGGGCACCGGGACGGTCACCCAGGGACGCGTGGGCGCGGTGACGCCCGCGCCCGCGGCGCCCGGCGCCGGGTGCCCGAGGGCGATTCGCGCGCCGCCCCCGAGCGCGACCGCGACACCGACGCCGGCGAGCGCGCGCCACGCGCGGCGCCCCGAGGGGCTGCCGGGGGTGGGCCCAGCGCTCATGCCTTGTGCCGCCACAGCGCGTAGCCGACGAAGAACGGGCCCATCTGCGCCATGTACTCGGAGGTCTGGCGGGTGCGCCGCATCGACTGCACCACGTGCGACAGCGGGTGCAGATCCTTGCCCACGAGCCCGATGACGAACTCGTTGTCGCGGGCGTCGAGGCCGTGGCACGCGAGCCGGACGTCGTGCGCGAGGTCGGCCTCGCCGTAGGCGCGCCCGATGGCGCCGTGCTCGCGCAGGATCGCGCCCTGCTCCTTCGGGTCGAGCCTGGCGAAGGCACCCGTGCGGCGGAGCGGGTACCACACGGCCCAGGGCCAGCCCTCGTTGAGCACGGTGGCGGCGGGGCGCTCGAGCAGCCAGAAGGCGAGGTCGTTCTCGTAGCCGGTCGAGTAGCTGCGGCCGAACATGGTGAGGTCGGGCTTCGGCACGAGCGTCGCGTGCGCCGCGAGGGCGGGGCGCAGCTTCAGCACGAAGTCGCTCGGCGCTTCGCTCCATGCGAGGACGCCGAAGCCGCGCGGGTCGGTGACGTCGGCGTAGAACACGCTCGAGATGCCCGCGGTCGCCAGGCTCTCGCGCAGCCTCCCCGCGGTGGCCTCGACGCCCTCGCCGGGCCCGCAGCCGTAGCAGAGCAGCTGCATGAACAGGCGCCGATCGAGGCTCTGGGCGACCCCGTCGCGCGCCGCGCCTCGCTCGGATACGTCGAGCGCCTCGGCGCCGCCTTTCTGTCCCTCGGAGCTCATGACGCTAGCTATAGCGCAAAGGCCCGGCGCGCGTGAAAAGGCCGGCAAAGACGCGTCTTTTTGGCGTCGTTCCGGTCCTCACCCCCGGTCCCTGGGCAGGGGTGGGTGGCGCGCGCGCGCACGGCGCTTAACTGTGAGCCGTGTTGAGAGTATGAAGGGCGTGCCCGTCGTCGCCTCCGCGCGGCGGCGCACCCACCCGGCTCGACGCCTCACCATCCAAGCGTGCGGCGGTGGCCGGAGATCACCGCAGGAGAAAGCGATGGCGACTGCTGTCAGCTTCACCGCTTCGAGCATCGGCAAAAAGTACGTGATGGCCGTGAGTGGCATCGCGCTCTTCGGCTTCACGATGGCCCACATGGCCGGGAACCTGCAGGTGTTCCTGGGCCGCGAGCGCTTCAACGGCTACGCCGCGACGCTCCACGCCATGCCCGCCGTGCTGTGGGCCTTTCGCGGCGTGATGATCCTCGCAGTCGTGGCCCACATCGTCACGTCGGTGCAGCTCGCGCTGCGCAACCGCGCCGCCCGGCCCCAGGGCTACGCCAAGAAGCAGAGCCTCGCGACCACCTACGCGGCCCGCACCATGGTGGTGAGCGGGCCGATCCTGTTCTTCTACATCGTCTACCACCTGCTGCACTTCACCTTCAACACGCTGCACCCGAACTACGAGGTTACCGACCTCTACTCGAACGTCGTGGCGAGCTTCCGGCAGGTGCCGATCTCGGTCTCGTACATCGTCGCCAACGCCTGCTTCGGCTTCCACGTCTTCCACGGCGCTTACAGCCTGTTCCAGTCGCTCGGCGTCAACCACCCGCGCTACAACGGTGCCCTCCGCAGCCTGGCCATGGCCATCGCGGTGCTCGTGACCACGGGCTTCATCGCAGTTCCCGTCGGCGTGCTCGCCGGCTTGACGAAGTGACGGCTGGCCCCGCGCGGGCGGGAGGCGCGCGAGCGCGCGCACGACCCTTCCGGCGCCGAGGCTCCTCCACGAGGACCAGATGACACTCAACTCGAATTGTCCGACCGGGCCCATCGAGAAGCGCTGGGAGAAGCGCCGCTTCGAGATGAAGCTCGTCAACCCCGCCAACAAGCGCAAGTACAACGTCATCGTGGTCGGCAGCGGGCTCGCGGGCGCCTCGGCGGCCGCCTCGCTCGGCGAGCTCGGCTACAACGTCCAGTGCTTCTGCTACCAGGACAGCCCGCGGCGCGCGCACTCCATCGCCGCGCAGGGCGGCATCAACGCCGCCAAGAACTACACCAACGACGGCGACAGCATCTTCCGGCTCTTCTACGACACCGTGAAGGGCGGCGACTTTCGCGCGCGCGAGTCGAACGTCTACCGGCTCGCCGAGGTCTCGGTCGACATCATCGACCAATGCACGGCGCAGGGCGTGCCGTTTGCCCGCGAGTACGGCGGCCTGCTCGCGAACCGCTCCTTCGGCGGCGCCCAGGTATCGCGCACCTTCTACGCGCGCGGCCAGACGGGTCAGCAGTTGCTCATCGGCGCCTACCAGGCCCTCGCGCGGCAAATCGCGGCCGGCACCGTGAAGATGTCCTGCCGCTCCGAGATGCTCGAGCTCATCGTGGTCGACGGTGTGGCGCGCGGCATCGTCACGCGCGACATGGTGACGGGCAAGATCGAGGCGCACGTCGCCGACGCGGTCGCGCTCTGCACCGGCGGCTACGGCAACGTGTTCTACCTCTCGACCAACGCCAAGGGCTGCAACGCCATGGCCCTGTGGCGCGCCCACAAGAAGGGCGCCTTCCTCGCGAACCCGTGCTTCACGCAGATCCACCCGACCTGCATCCCGGTCAAGGGCGAGTACCAGTCGAAGCTGACGCTCATGAGCGAGAGCCTGCGCAACGACGGTCGCGTGTGGGTGCCGAAGGACGGCAAGGACTCGGGCAAGCCCGTCTTCGACATCCCCGAGAATGCCCGCGACTACTACCTCGAGCGGCGCTACCCCGCCTTCGGCAACCTCGTGCCGCGCGACATCGCCTCGCGCGCCGCCAAGCAGGTGTGCGACGACGGGCGCGGCGTCGGGCCGGGCGGGCTCGGCGTCTACCTCGACTTCGCCGACTCCATCAAGCGGCTCGGCAGGAAGACGATCGAGGAGCGCTACGGCAACCTCTTCGACATGTACCACCACATCACGGACGAGAACCCGTACGAGGTGCCGATGCGCATCTACCCGGCCGTGCACTACACGATGGGCGGCCTGTGGGTCGACTACGACCTCATGAGCACCGTGCCGGGGCTCTTCGTCGGTGGCGAGGCGAACTTCAGCGACCACGGCGCGAACCGTCTCGGCGCGAGCGCCCTCATGCAGGGGCTCGCGGACGGCTACTTCGTCCTGCCGTACACCATCGGCCACTACCTCGGACAGCGCGCCGCCGGCGGCGTGAAGCTCGACCACCCCGAGGTCAAGGCGGCGAAGAAGAGCGTCGAGGAGCGCGTGCAGAAGCTGCTCGACATCGGCGGCAGCCGGTCGCCGGACTCCTTCCACCGCGAGCTCGGCCTCCTGTGTTGGGAGCACTGCGGCATGGCGCGCAACAAGGCGGGGCTCGAGAAGGCGCTGGCGCGCATCCCGGAGCTGCGCGCGGAGTTCTGGCAGGATCTGCGCGTCGTCGGCAGCGGCGAGGAGCTGAACCAGGAGCTCGAGCGCGCCGGTCGCGTGGCGGACGCCCTCGAGTTCGCCGAGCTCATGGTGCGCGACGCGCTCCACCGCGAGGAGAGCTGTGGCGGCCACTTCCGCGAGGAGAGCCAGACCCCCGAGGGCGAGGCCATGCGCGACGACGAGCGCTACTGCTATGTGGCCGCCTGGGCGCATCAGGGCGTCGACGCGGAGCCGGTGCTCCACAAGGAGCCCCTGTCCTTCGAGTACGTGAAGCTCACCCAGCGGAGCTACAAGTGACCCCCAGGGCAGCGAGGCGCTGAGCAACCATGAGAGTCTTCCTGCAGGTTTGGCGTCAGAAGAATGGGCAGTCGAAGGGGCGCTTCGAGCGCTACGAGGCGAGCGACATCAGCCCGGACATGTCGCTGCTCGAGATGCTCGACGTCGTGAACGAGGGGCTCGTCCAGAAGAACGAGGCCCCCATCGCGTTCGACCACGACTGTCGCGAGGGCATCTGCGGCATGTGCGGCCTGGTCATCAACGGCGTCCCCCACGGGTCCGAGGGCGGCGCCACCACCTGCCAGCTCCACATGCGGAAGTTCCGGGACGGCGACGAGATCTGGATCGAGCCGTTCCGGGCCAAGGCCTTCCCGGTGCTGCGCGACTGCGTCGTCGATCGCACGGCGCTCGATCGCATCATCCAGGCGGGCGGGTTCATCAGCGTGCGCACCGGCGCCGCGCCGGACGCGAACCAGATCCTGGTGCCGAAGGAGGACGCCGATCTCGCGATGGACGCGGCGGCCTGCATCGGCTGCGGGGCGTGCGTGGCCGCGTGCCCGAACGCCTCGGCGATGCTGTTCACGGCCGCGAAGTTGAGCCACCTCGGCCTTTTGCCGCAGGGGCAGCCCGAGCGTTACAGCCGGGCGCTCGCGATGGTGAAGCAGATGGACGCCGAGGGCTTCGGCGCCTGCACCAACCACGAGGAGTGCGAGGCCGTGTGTCCGAAGGAGGTCAGCATCGACTTCATCGCGCGCATGAACCGCGACTTCGCCAAGGCAGCGGCCACCTTCCGACCGCCCAAGGCGCGCGGCGGCGGCGACTGACGCGGTGCGCGGGGCGAGCGCGCCTCCGCCGGAGAGCGAGCGCGAGCTCCTGGCGCGGGCGCAGAGCCTCGCCGGGCGGACCCTCGCGGAGCTCGCCGCGGAGCTCGGTCTCGCGGTGCCGCCCGATCTGCGGCGCGCGAAGGGCTGGGTCGGCCAGCTCGTCGAGCGGGCCCTCGGCGCTTGCGCCGCCAGTCGCCCCGGGCCCGACTTCGCGGCGCTCGGCGTCGAGCTCAAGACCCTGCCGCTCGATCGCCACGGGCGCCCGTGCGAGACGACTTTCGTGTGCAACGTGCCCATGCGGGCCGTCTCGGAGCTGTCGTGGCGCGACTCACCGCTCTGCCACAAGCTGGCCCGGGTGCTCTGGGTGCCGGTGGAGGGCGAGCGGCAGCTACCCGTCGGCGCGCGCCATGTCGGCGCCCCCCTCTTGTGGAGCCCGAGCGCCGAGGAAGAGGCCGTGCTCGCGGGCGACTGGGAGGAGCTCGCCGGCATCATCGGTCGCGGGGGCATCGAGTCGCTGACGGCGCGCGTGGGCCGAGCGGTGCAGGTGCGTCCCAAGGCAGCGCACGGCGGGGTGCGGCGCCGGAGCCTCGACGCCGAGGGGACCTCGATCGACGCACTGCCGCGAGGCTTCTACCTGCGCGTCTCGTTCACCGAGGCGATCGTGCGGCGTTCGTACGCCGCACCGGCGCTGCGGCGCGGCGACCGCTCGACCCGCTGAGCTCGGCGCGACGGTCAGTCCGGGGGCACTCGGCCGCTCGCGGGGTCGTCGCGCCAGTCGCAGAGGTCGGGGGGCGTGTCGGTCACGCGGAGCCGGAGGCCGTGCGCCGCGCCGTGCGCCTGCGCCGCGGCGCGGAGCTCGCGCCGGCGCGCGGGAGGGAAGGGGCCGAGCGCGGCGAAGCCGCGCAAGTGCACCGTGTACATGGTGTAGACAGCCTCGAGCGGCTCGAGCTCGAACACGGTCGTCAGGAGCGTCACGACGGCCGCCATGGTGGTGACGCGGTCGTTCCACAGAAAGGGACCGGAGTCGGCGGCGAACGCGGGCTCGTCGGGAAGCGCCGCGAAGCGCACGCCGAGGCCGGCGAGCCAGCTCGCGACGGGACCGTCGCCAGCCGCGAGCGCGTCGAGGACTGCCCCGAGAGCGAGGGGCCGCAACAGGCCGACCGTGCGCCGCGCGGCCGTCGTCACCGCGGCCTCGACCTCGAGATCGATGACCGCGTTGCCCGACGACCCATCCAGGCTGCCCTGCGCGGGCGTCCGCCGTGGCAGCGCGGCGAGCGCTGCACGGGCGTCCGCAAGCGCGTGGCCCGCGCGCGCCAGGCGCTCGGCGAGTGCCCGGTTGCAGAGGGCGGCGGCCACGAAGCCCGCCGCGTCGACCGGCGCGTCGCGGGCTGCCGCGTGGTGGGCGGCCGTGCGCAACACGATGTCGAGCTCCTCCCCGAAGGCGCGTCCCATGAAGGGGTCGGCACCCTCCGCCGCCTCGCGTGCCGCGCCCGCCGCCCCGAGCTCCGGCCCATCCGGGGGCGCGGCGCGGCGCGCGCGCCCCGACCGGGCGAGCCATGCGTGTCCACCCGCCAGGAGACCGGCCAGCACCCAAGCTCCGCCGAGGATCCAGAGCATGCTTCGTGCCTCCCTGCGCCCCGCTGCAGCGGTTGCGGCCTCAGCCCGCGAGGCCGAACAGGCGCCCGAGCTGGTAGACGAGGAGGCTTGCCACGTACGCGAGCACGCCCGTGTAGGCGAACAGGAAGGCCGGCCACTTCCAGGTCTTCGTTTCGCGCCGCACGACGGCGAGCGTGCTCATGCACTGGCAGGCCAGGGCGAAGAACACCATGAGCGAGAGCCCGACGAGCGGGGTGTACTTCGGCTGGCCGTCGGGTCGCACGTCGGCCTTGATCTTCTCGCGCAGCGGCTCGACCTCCTCGTCGTCGCCGCCCACGCCGTACACGACGCCCATCGTCGAGACGAACACCTCGCGCGCCGCGAACGCGCCGACGAGCCCGACGCCAATCTTCCAGTCGAAGCCGAGCGGCGCGATCGCCGGCTCGATGCCCTTGCCGAGGCGGCCCGCGATGCTGTGCTCGAGACGCTCGGCCTGCCACGCGGCGACGGCCTCGGGGGGGCCCACGGGCTCGGGCGTGGCGGGTTTCGGGTAGCTCAAGAGGACCCACAGGGCGACGGTGCACGCGAGGATCACGGTGCCCGCTTCCTTCAGGAACACGAGCGCCCGCTCCTTCACCTGCCGGACGACGCTGCGCGCCGTCGGCAGCCGGTAGGGCGGCAGCTCGAGCAGGAGCGGCACACTCTCGCCCTTGACCACGGTGCGGCGCAGCACGGCCGCGGCCCCGAGCGCGACGAGCGTCGAGAAGAGGTACATCGCCACCATCAGCAAGCCCTGAACCGGGAGGAAGCCGAGCACCGCGCCAGCGGGGAACAGGGCGGCGATGAGCAGGGTGTACACCGGCAGACGCGCCGAGCAGGTCATGAGGGGCACGACGAGCATCGTGAGCAAGCGGTCGCGCTGCCGCTCCATGGTGCGCGTCGCGAGGATGGCCGGGACGGCGCAGGCGCAGCCCGACAGCATCGGCACGAAGGCGCGACCGTGCAGGCCGAGCGCGCGCATCACGCGGTCCATGAGGTACGCGGCGCGCGCCATGTACCCCGAGTCCTCGAGCACGCTGATGAAGAGGAAGAGCAGGATGATCTGCGGCAGGAACACGAGCACGTTGCCGACACCACCGATCACGCCCTGCACGAGCAGATCGCTCACGAAGCCAGCGGGAAGGGCGGCCCGCGTCTGTGCCCCGAGCCAGCCGAAGGCGTCCTCGATGAGGCTCACGAGGGGCGCGGACCACGAGAAGAGCGCCTGGAACATCAGCAGCATGAGTGCGACGAACACCACGAAGCCGACGACGGGGTGCAGGACGACGCGGTCGATGCGGTCGGTGAGCGCGCGCCGCTTCTCGCTCGCGGGTGGCGGTGCCTGACGCGCGCCGAGCAAGGGCAGGGAGCGACGGCGCGCGGGCGGCGCGGCGTCGCCCGTGGCCGTCGTCGCGTCCTCTTTCTCGGTCTGCGCGCGCGCCGCACTGCGAGCGTCGGTCGGCTGCTCCGCGGCGCCGGGCTCGGCCGTGCGTGCGAACAGCCGCGGCACCTCGGCGTCGAGCAGCTCGTAGCGCGTCGCGATGATCTCGGCGTCGACGTCCCGGCCGTCGGCGTGGGCGCGCGCCTGCAGCTCGAGCGCGCGTGCGCGCAGGGTGGGATCGATGTCGACGAGCTCGTCGTCGCGGTCCACCGAGCCGAGTGCCCAGAGCGCGAGCGCGCCCGCGCGTCCCACGGGAGCCGCTTCGCTGCCGGCCTGCGCTCCGAGCTCGGCCGGGCTCACGGGAGACTGCACACGAGAGTCGCTTTCAACATCGGGGACGCCGCGATCGCGCGCCGCCGGGGTGGCGCGCGCCGATGCGGGAGGCTGCGCGGCGGACAGAAGCGGTAGCACGAACGGACGCAGTGCCTCGACGTCGCGGCGCAACGCGGCGGCGTAAGGCACCGAGAACGCCGGCGCCGGGGCGTGCGGGGCGACGAGCGCCTCGGCGACGGCACGCCGCAGCGCCTCGATGCCCACGCCGTCGCGCGCGTTCGTCGCCACGACGGGCGCGCCCAGCCACTCGGCCAGCGACGCCACGTCGGGCTCGCCGCCCGCCACTTCGTCGATCATGTTGAGCGCGACGACGAGGGGAACCTCGAGCTCGCAGAGCTGCAGGACGAGGTACAGGTTGCGGAGCAGCTGCCCGGCGTCGACGACGACGACCGCGAGGTCCGGGGCCGGGTGGCCGGAGAGGCCGAGCACGCCGGCGAGCGCGATCTGCTCCTCGGCCGAGCGCGCCGAGAGCGAGTACGTCCCGGGTAGATCGAGCACGTCGATCTCCCGTGCAAGTGCCGGGGCGTCGCGGCCCGGACGCAGGCGTAGCCGCCCGACGCGCCGCTCCACCGTGACGCCGGGGTAGTTGCCGACGCGCGCGCGCTCGCCGGTCAGCGCATTGAAGAGGGTCGTCTTGCCGGTGTTGGGGTTGCCGACGAGGGCGACCAGCGCCCGCCGCTCCGCCGTCACCGTGGCGCGCTTCGCCTCGGGCGGCACCTTGGTGCGCTCGCGCGCCTCGACCGCGGCTCGCACGTCGCCGACCTCGTCTTCACTCGGCCGCGAGCAGGAGCTCGTCGGCCGCGTCGTCGCAGGCGCGGATCGGCTCCACGTCGACCGCACCCGCCTCGGCCCGACGGATCGACAGCCTGCAGCCCCGCAGCGACAGCTCCAGCGGATCGCCGAGGGGTGCGACCTTCTCGACCACGACCTCGGTCCCCGGCACGAGGCCGAGCTCCATCAGGCGGCGGCGAAATGCGCGCTCGCCGCCGACGCGGCGCACGATGACTGGCACCTTGCGGGTTGCCTCTGCGAGGGTCATGGGGCGAATTTGACATTCATATTCAACGGCGTCAAGCAACTCAGCGCCTGTCGAATCGGTACGCATCGCCTGCATCATGCGCGAAATGTCGCGGCATGGACTTGACGAATGTCATGAAGAGAAGCGATTCGATCTCGTGAGCCGCTCGGCCCGTCGCCCGGTCAGCGGGGCGCGCAGAGCGACACGAACGCATGCCCGCCGGGGTCCACGTCGACCGTGACCTCGCGCCGGAGACCGCTCGCCCGCAGCAGCACGCGATGCTTGCCGGCGGGCACCCGCAACCGGGCGAGCGCCACCCGGGCGGGCAGCGTCGTCCAGCTGCGCGTGTCGGGGGTGTCGAACGCGGCCAGGGCGGCGGTCGTCGCGAGGCCGACGAGCAGCCCGGCAATGCCCTGCTTGTCCTTGTCCTTCGTGGCCGCGTTCGTGAGCGCGCCCGCCGCCTCGCCCGCAGCCAGGCGCGTGAGCATGCGCGTCAACGCCGACAGGACGATCGCGGGCTCCGCCTCGTCGTAGGCGCGGCGCACCTCGGCCTCGACGTCGAGCGCCAGCTCGAGCGGGGCGGACGCGCCGTCGAGCTCGAACGACGGCAGCTCGTGGTCGCCGCGGCTGGGGCCGAGGCGCGGAAAGTTCACCCACGTCACGAGGCCCTTGGCGGCGAGCTTGGTGGCGAGCGCGTGGTCGTGCGGGCTCAGGTGAGCCGCCACGAGCGTGAGCGCGAGCCCGATCGGCAGCCGCACCGGCCGCTTGGGTGGGACGCGACCGTAGCCGACGACGACGAGCAACTCGCCCTCGCCCGCCTCGGCCGGCGACCCGAGCGGCCCGCTGTCCCCCACGAGCGCGTCGATCGCCGGCGAGTGCGAGGCGCCGCCCGTGAGCACCCGGAGCGGTGCGAGGAGCGAGGGGAACCGGGCGTAGCCGAGCGCGTCCTCGTAGTAGGCCAGCGCCTCGTCGCGCGCGCCGCTCCGCTCGAAGGCGAAGCCGGCGAGGTAGCTGCCGACGCCGAGCAGCGCGCCCTGCTCGCCATGGTCGACGAGGAAGCGCTGCTGGACGGCCAGGCGCCGCGCCTCCACGCGGGCGCCCGAGAGATCGCCGAGCTCGAGGTAGTTGACGAGGTTGAACGAGTTGACGAGGAGCTTCTCGAACGCCGGCGCGCGGTACGGTCCGATGCTGTCGCTGAAGAGATAGCGACCGACGGCGTCGGCGGCGTCGTAGGAGAGGTCGAGCACCTCGATCGCCTGGTCGGCGAGGCCGAAATCGCGCGCGCTCGCGCCGTGTCGCCCGAGCGCCTGGAGCAGCGTGGCGCGGTCGAGCATGAGCAAGGCGGTGTCGCCCGAGAGCGAATCGGGCACCTCGTCCGAGGAGGACACCTCGAGCTCGCGGTCGAGGGCAGCGACGGCCGCCTCGAGCTCGCCGCGGTCGAGCGCGTCGAGCGCCGCCTGCACGCGGCGCTCGTGGCCGGCGCAGCCCGCGAGGAGGAGCGCGGTGAGCGCGGCGAACGCGCCGAGCGCCACCCGTGTCGCGGCACCGAGCCCGAGGACCGCGCTCCGCCGGGGCTCCGCACCGGGGGTGGGCGCACAGGCGCTGCTTGCCGAGGTCGTCGCAGCTCCGGCCCGCATGGCGCTCGCTCAGTGCGCGTCGATGTAGGCCTTGGTGAGCGTGCTCTTGTGCTGCCACAAGACCTGGCTCGTGGGCACGCTGGTGAGCTGTAGGAACAGGAAGTACTGCACGCGCCGCCCTTCCTTGGTGCGCTCGGCCGCGTCGTACACCTTGCCCGTCACGAACAGCTCGGCGCCGAGCTGCTTGTTGTAGTCGGCGACGTGCGCGGGGTCGAAGCCACCGCCGTGCTGCTTCTCCACCTCGCGGATCATCTGGTCCTGCATCTCGACGCTGATGACGCTGACGAGCTTGCTCTGCACCATGTAGGTCTCGATGTCGCTCAGGAGGGCGCGCAGCTGGCCGTCCACGTGCTCGCTCGTCTCGTTGGCGATGGGGTAGATGGCCAGGCGCGCCTTGTCGCGGCGCGCCTCCCACTCGTGCGCCACGGGGTCGGCCATGAGCGAGCTCAGGCACTCGCTGAGCAGCTTCTCGAGGTCGCGCTTGTCGAGCCCCGTGCTCATCGCGGGGTCGTCGAGCCCTGCCACTTCGCTGTCGCGCACGTAGCGCTTGCCCCCGCAGCCGTACGTCGCGCCGAGCGCGACGAGCGCGCAGCACAGCCAACCCGCCTGACGAATCCAAGCAACCATGGTCACCCTCTCACCACCGCGCGGCGGGCGCCGGGCGCGCCGACCGGTGCGGTCCCTAGCTACCTCTAGCGCAACGGGCGGCCGGGGTCGAAGCCGAGCGCCCGGGCCCCCGCGAAAGCCGTTTACGGTGTCTGTGGGCGGTCGTAGGAGGCGGCATGGCACAGCGATTCGCAGGGAAGGTGGCGTGGATCACGGGCGGCGGCAGTGGCATCGGGCGCGCGCTCGCCGTCGAGCTCGCGCGGCAGGGCGCCCGCGTCGCGGTGAGCGGGCGCCGGGTGGACCGGCTCGCCGACGCCGTGCGCGCGCTCGAGGCCGAGGGCGTGGAGGCGCTCGCCGTCGCGTGCGACGTGCGCCAGGACGACGCCGTGCGGGACGCGGTGGCCGCGGTGGTCGCCCGCTTCGGGCAGCTCGACGTGGCCGTCGCCAACGCGGGCTTCTCGGTCGCGGGCCGCGTGGCGAAGCTCTCGGGCGACGACTGGCGCCGTCAGCTCGACACGAACGTCGTCGGCGCGGCGCTCACGGCGCGCTACGCCCTGCCCGAGCTCGAGAAGACGGCGGGCCGCATCGGGCTCGTGGGCAGTGTCTCGGCGTTCCTGTGCAGCCCGGGCTTTGCGGCCTACAGCGCGAGCAAGTTCGCCCTGCGGGCGCTGGGGCTCACGCTGGCGGCGGAGCTCCACGGCACGGGGGTGAGCTGCACCCTGTTGCACCCCGGCTACGTGGCGAGCGAGATCGCGCAGGTCGACAACGAGGGCACCTTCCGCGCCGAGCGCCAGGACAAGCGCCCGAAGCTCCTCATGTGGCCGGCCGAGAAGGCTGCGCGCGTGATGGCGCGCGCCCTCTCGGACCGCCGGCGCGAGCTCGTGTTCACCGGGCACGGCAAGCTCGGAGCGTTCATGGGCCAGCACCTGCCCGGGCTCGTCCACGCGGCGCTGCGCAGGGCACCGAAGGCCCGCTGACGCGCGCGCGACGAAAAGCGCGTGGCGCCGCGCACCGGACCTGGGACAATCGGCCCGAGCCCATGGCGACCCACCACCGCAGCTGCAACCTGTGCGAGGCGATGTGCGGCATCGCCGTCGAGGTCGAGGACGGCCGCGTCACGGCGATCCGCGGTGACGCCGACGACCCGTTCAGCCGCGGGCACGTGTGTCCCAAGGCGATCGCGTTGCGCGAGCTCCACGAGGATCCCGACCGCCTGCGTCGGCCGGTGCGCGGTGACGGTACGGTCCTGTCTTGGGGAAGCGCCCTCGACGAGACGGCCGAGCGACTCGCGGACATCGAGACGGCGCACGGCCGCGATGCGGTCGCGGTGTACTTCGGCAACCCCGTCGTCCACAACCTCGGTGCGATGTTCGGGACGCTGGCCTTCGCGGGCGTGCTCGGCACGCGCCACCGCTTCTCGGCGACGAGCGTCGACCACCTGCCGCACCTCGTCGCCAACTGGGCCATGTTCGGCCACCAGGTCCTCTTCCCGGTGCCCGACATCGACCGCACGCGCTTCATGCTCGTGCTCGGTGCCAACCCGGTCGTGTCGAACGGCAGCCTGATGACGGCGCCGGGCATCGAGCGGCGCCTCGCCGCCCTGCGCGCGCGGGGTGGCAAGCTCGTGGTGGTCGATCCGCGACGCACGGAGACGGCGGCGCTCGCGGACCGGCACGTGTTCATCCGGCCGGGCACGGACGCCCGGTGGCTCGCCGCCCTCGCGCAGACCCTCTTCGCGGAGGGGCTGGTGCGGCTCGGCAAGCTCGCGCCGTTCGTGACGGGCCTCGACCGCCTGCGCGCCGCGGTCGAGCCCTTCACACCCGAGGCGGTCGCACCGGCGACCGGCATCGACGCAACGGTCACGCGCGAGCTCGCGCGCGAGCTCGCCGCGGCCGATCGGGCCGTGTGCTACGCGCGCGTCGGCACGAGCATGCACCGCACCGGCGGGCTCAACGTGTGGCTCGTCCACGCGCTCAACGTGCTCACCGGCAGGCTCGACAGCGTGGGCGGCGCGATGTTCACGCGCCCGGCGGTCGACCTCGTCGCGCTCATGTCGCGGCTCGGCCAGCGCGGGGCCTACGGGCGCTACCGCTCGAGCGTCCGCGGCTTGCCCGAGTTCGGCGGGGAGCTGCCCGTGTCCGCGCTCGCCGAGGAGATCGAGGCCGGTCGCGTGCGCGCGCTCGTGTGCGTCGGTGGCAACCCCGTGCTCTCGACGCCGAACGGCGCGCGGCTCGAGCGCGCTCTCGGCAAGCTCGCGCTGTTCGCCTCGGTCGACATCTACCGCAACGAGACCTCGCGCCACGCGCACCTCGTCTTGCCGCCCGTGACCGCGCTCGAGCAGAGCCACTACGACCTCGCGCTGCACGTGCTCGGCGTGCGCAACACCGCCAAGCTCTCGCCGCCGACCCTGCCGCGCGCGGAGGGCGCGCTCGACGACTGGCAGATCCTCGTCGGGCTCGCGCGGCGCCTCGCGCGGGCACGTGCCGCGCGCGGCGCCGGCCCGCTCGGGCTCGGGGGCGTCGGCTGGCGCCTCGCTGCCACCGGCCTCGCGGCGCTCGAGCGCTTCGGGCCGGTCGGCCTGCTCGATCTCGCGCTGCGCGCAGGACCTCACGGCCCGAGACTCGGCGTGCTCGGCGCGGGCGTCACGGTCGCCCGCCTGCTCCGCGAGCCCCACGGCGTCGATCTCGGTCCCCTCGAGCCGTGCCTGCCCGAGCGTCTCGCGACGCCGGGGCGCCGCATCGATCTCGCGCCCGCGCTTCACCTCGCGGACGTGCCGCGCCTGCGCGCGCTCCTGGCGGCGCCGAGCGCCCCGGACGGGCTCCTCATGATCGGTCGGCGCGAGAGTCGCAGCGACAACAGCTGGCTCCACAACTGCGCGCACATGGTGCGTGGCAAGGAGCGTTGCACGCTGCGCATGCACCCCCGCGACGCCGGAGCACGCGCGCTTCGCAGCGGCGATGCGGCCCGCATCCGGTCACGCGCGGGCGAGGTGGTGGCGCCGGTCGAGGTGACCGAGGAGCTCTTGCCGGGCGTCGTCAGCCTGCCGCACGGCTGGGGCCACGCCCGGGCCGACGGGCTCGGCGTCGCCTCCCGCCACCCCGGCGTCAGCATGAACGACCTCACCGACGAGCTCGAGGTGGATCCGCTGACCGGCGTCGCCGTCCTGACGGGCGTGGCCGTGGAGGTGGAGCGCGCCGTCGCAGAGGGCGCGGTCGCGGCCTCGACCTGAGCTGCGCGGCCGCGCTCGCGCGGCGACGGCGCGCGCGGCCGCGCGGACGCCTACTCTGCGCTCGGGACCGACGCATCGACGAGCACGCTCGCGTCGCTCGTCACCGGCAGCAGCACGTCGACGGGCTCGATCGCCACGGCCTCGAAGGCGCTCGCGGCGAGCGGTGCCGGGCCGCTCGCCAGCTCCACGCGCGCGCCGAAGAACCACACCGGCGCCGGCACCGGGGCCGCGTCGGGCGTGCGCGCGAGACCCTGGTAGCGCAGCGCGGCGGGGAAGCACACGTCGCTCCCGACCGGCGACCACACGGGCTCGAGCGCGCGATCGACGAGCCGCGCCGCCTCGGCGCGTGCGCAGCTGCCCCCGGCTCCAGCATAGCCGCCGCGCGGAGGCCGAAGGAAGTAGGGCGCAACCCGTGCGCGCCCCGCGCCTCGCCCGTCGCGACCGCGCGTGCGCGCGGACTACTCCTCGGTCTTCGCCTTCTGCGCCTCGGCCACGATCTTCTCTTGCACGTTGCGCGGCATCGGCGCGTACGCCCTGAAGCGGGCGGTGTGCATCCCGCGCCCCTGCGTGAGCGAGCGCACCGTCGTCGCGTAGCGCAGGATCTCCACCTCGGGCGCCTGGGCCACGATCTTCTGGAAGGGCCCCTCGGCCTGCATGCCCTGGATGCGCGCCCTGCGGGTGTTGAGATCGCCCATGACGTCGCCGGTGAACTCCTCGGGCACGAACACCTCGACGTCCATGATGGGCTCGAGCAGGACCGGCTGCGCCTGCGCGAAGGCCTCGCGGAAGCACATGCGCGACGCCGTCTTGAAGGCGTTCTCGTTCGAGTCGACCGCGTGCATCTTGCCGTCGAAGATGACGATGCGCACGCTGCCGCACGGGTAGCCGGCGATCGGGCCGGCATGCATCGCATCGAGCACGCCCTTCTGGATCGCGCCGAAGAAGCGCTTCATGTCGATGACGCCGCTGACGATCGCGTCCACGAACTCGATCTCGGCGCCCCAGTCGGTCTTCACGCGCGTGGCGTTGCGCACGTTGATGTCGGCCGGCGCCTGGTACTCGCCGCCGTCGAAGGGCTCGATGGCCATCGAGATGTCGGCGAACTGACCCGCGCCGCCGGTCTGCTTCTTGTGCCGGTAGCTCGCGCGCGCGCCGGTCTGCACCGTCTCGCGGTAGCTCACCTTCGGGATGGTGAGTGCCACGTCGACACCGAAGCGCGCCTTGAGCCGTGCGCGGGCGACCTCGAGCTGCATCTCGCCCACGCCGGCGAGCAGCATCTGGTTCATCTCGCTGTCGTGGATGATGCGCAGCGAGGGGTCTTCCTCCGCGATCTTGTGCAGGCCGGCCGAGAGCTTGTCCTCCTCGCCGGCGTTGACGGCCTTGATGGCGCACTTGTAACGCGGCTCGGGGAACTCGATGGGAGCGACGACCACCTTGGCGCCCTTGTGGTGCAGCGTCTGGTTCGTGTGGGTGTCCTTGAGCTTGACGACGGCACCGAGGTCGCCCGCCACGACCTTCTGCGCCGTGTCGCGGTGCCGCCCGTTGAGCGCGAAGATGCCGCCGAGGCGCTCGAGCGAGCTCGTCTGGGCGTTCTCGAGGTCCATGCCCTGCTCGAGCGTGCCGGATGCGACCTTGAGGAACGAGTAGTCGCCCACGTGCTGCTCGGTGAGCGTGCGGTACACGAAGGCCACGGGCTCGCCCGCAGCGTCGCACTTGATCGTGCCACCCTCTGCCGTCGGCGTGGCCGGGGCGTCGAGCGGGGACGGGCACAGGGCGGAGAGCAGCGCGCACAGCCGGCCGATGCCGATCTGCTCGCTCGCGCTCGTCAGCAGGATCGGGAAGATCTGCCGCGCCTTCACCGCGGCCCGGAGCCCGGTCTGCAGCTCGTCCTCGCTGAGACCGCCCTGCTCGAGGTAGCGCTCCATCAGCGCCTCGTCGTTCTCGGCCACCATCTCGACGAGCGCGGTCCGCAGGGCCTCGGCGTCGCTCTTGGCGGCGCCCTCGAGCTCGGCCACGTCCGGCTCGAGCTTGCTCTTGTGGAAGGTGAGCTTCCTCATCGACAGGATGTCGATGAGGCTGTGCCCGCCGGCCGGCGTCTGCAGCACCGTGGCTCCGCGGCCGAAGCGCTCCTTGATGCCCCCGACGATGGCGTCGAAGTCGCCCTCCTTGTCGCAGTGGTTCAGCACCATGATGACCGGCTTCTCTGCCTTCTCGGCGTAGCCCCACGAAAGCTCGGTGCCCACCTGCACGCCGTCGGCCGCGCTCATGAGCAGCACGGCGGCGTCGGCCACGCGCATCGAGGCCACGACCTCGCCGACGAAGTCGGGGTAGCCGGGCGCGTCGATGATGTTGAGCTTCGTGCCCTTGTGCTCGACGTGCAAGAGCGAGGCGAAGATGCTCATCTTCCGCTGCGTCTCGACGTCGTGGTAGTCGCTGACGGTCGAGCCTTCGTCGAGCGACCCCATCCGGCTGATCGCGCCCGTCGCGTGGAGCATCGCCTCGCAGAGCAGCGTCTTGCCGCTGCCCTGATGCCCCACGAAGACCACGTTTCGGATGTCGCCAGAATCGTAGACTTTCATCGCTGTCTCATGACGGGTGGGCTCCCCGACCTCGAGGCTCGACGCACCGGCGCGGCGCGGTCGGGGTGCACGGACTGGACGATCGGATGCGTCGCCCGCGGCACGCCCCGGCGGGCGCCGGGCGCGCGAGATGCGAGCCTGAGAGTCCGCGGTCTAACAGCATTGCGCATGGGGCGAAACGGGCATTTTTCGCCGCCGCGCCGCGCCAGCACGTCAGCCGCTGTCGCTCTTGCGGACCAGCAGGTGGTACTTGCCGAACTCGCACTGCCCGAGGGTGTACAGCACCTCGATGAGCAGGCGGTACGGCGTCTCGGCGTCGGCGACGATGATCGCCTCGGAGGTCGAGGTGTCGAGGTTGCGGCTGGCGCGCAGGCGCTTGTCGAACTCGCGCACGCTCTGGAGGGCGTTGGCGAGGGGCACGATGTAGAGGTCGCCGGGCTGGCCACTGCGCTTGTGCCGCGCGTCGAGGCCGGACTGCATCAGTGACTCGCGGCTCGGGAGCTCCACCACCGGGTCCGAGCCGTCGCCGACGAGGATGGCGCTCTTCGAGATGGTGACGCGCACGCCCTCCTGGGCAGGCTCGTCGCTCATCACGCTGCGCGGCAGGGTGAGGTCTTGCGACTCGGCGATGGACGTCGCCGACGACGCCATGCTCTGCAGGAGGAAGACCAGGATGATCGTCATCAGGTCGAGCAGCGCCGTGATGTTGAGGAAGTCGATCTCGGTCTCGCGCTTGTTCTTGCGGATCGCCAGGCGCAGCGCCGCCTTGTACCTGACCATGCTCGCCTTGGGCGCGGCAGGTCGCAGGGATGCGGGGGAGCTCATCGCGCTTGTCCGAAGTGGATGTCGGGGAACAGGCAGCCGGTCCGGTCGCCGTCTTCTTTGGTCGGCGGGTCGCAGCGACCCAGGTCGTCACGTCGCAGGGCGTCGATGACTTCGATGATCTCGCGGTAGGGCGTGCCCGGGTTCCCGGTCACGGTGACCTGGGTCTCCTCCGCGAATCGCTCGTTCTGGCTCTTGAGGAAGCGGGCGCAGCGCGTGATCTCGGCGAGATTGTGGTGCCCGTCCGACAGGCGGGGCACGGTGATGCCCGAGCCGAGCGAGGCGCAGCCGGAGTCGATCTGCCCGCCCGCCGTCTTCAGCGTGACGCCGTCGCTCACGACCAGTGCCACCAGGTTCAGCGCCTTGCTCGAGGCACGCTCGTGAGGCTTGCCGCCCCCGAGCGAGGGCGGCTCGGAGTCGATCGTCGAGTAGAAGATCACCGCCAGCGACGTCATCACGAACACGACGATGTTCATGATGATGTCGAGGTACGGGATGATGTTGAGCTCGCCCGCCTCGTCACCCGGCGCCGCCTCCCTGGGCCGCGACAGGCGCCGAATCTTCGAGCGCTGAGCCGGGCTCAGCGGATGGTCTTGCGGGGTGTCCACTGCGTCAGGCCGCAGGCTTGGACGTGATCGTCAGCAGGTTGAAGACGCGCTCGCTCGTGGACTCGAGGTCGTGAACGATGTTCTTGGCGCGCCCGTGCAGCAGCACGTGGAAGATCATGCACACGACGGCGATCGCGAGGCCGAAGAACGTGTTGTACATGGCCTCCGCGATGCCGTTCGTCAGGAACTCCTGCTTCTTCGAGGCGCTCATGTCCTGGCCCGACAGTGCGGCGAACGCGGTGATCAGACCGAAGACCGTGCCGACGAGGCCGATCAGCGTGGCGATGTTCGCAAGCGACCACAGCGTGCCGACGCGCGCCTCGACGCGCGGGCGCAGCTCCGAGAGCTTCTCGCTCAACGCGGCGTCGATCTCGTCGGCGCCCTTGTTGGCGTGCGTGAGCCCGGCGCGCACGAGCTGGAGGATCGGGTAGTCCGACGCGTCGCACAGCTTGATGGCGCGGTCGATGTTGCCGTTCACGACGAGCTTCTTGATCTGGGCGAAGAACTCCTTCGAGTTCACCCGATACCGGCCCATCTGGAACACGAACCGCTCGACCACGATCGTGATCACCACCACCGAGGTGATGACGTTCAGCAACAAGAACGTCGGGTTGTGCTTGATCGCGTTGAGCAAGCCGCCTTGGCTTCCGCCCTCGGCGGCGTACATCAGCAGGGGATGCATCCTGTCGGCCTCCAGCGAGCCCTCGCAACGGGCCCGGGCTGGCACTTTGCGCACCGCTCCCGCGGCGTGGCCAGCGTGTCTTCGTCGTCACCGTCGGACGTTGCCCGCCGCCGAGGCGCGCGCCGTGCGCGCGCAGCAGTGGTCGGGCCACGCCGCTTGCTCCACACGGCTCGAGAGCGAGCCGGGGGAGGAAGCGGTCGGACTATACCGGGAGCGTTCGGGGATAAGCAAGCCGCGCTGCGCACTTCTGCGCGAGCCATCCGAACGGCGACCGCTCGCTCCGCGCGACCGGCGAGACCCGGGGCCGCGACGCCGCGTCGTTCGGAAGGCGCGGAGCGCCCGACGCGCCGGGACGAGCGCGGCGAGCCCTGCCAACGTCGCGACAATTTTGCGTTCGGCCTGTGCGCGAGCGGAGCGGGCGCAGGGCCGGTGCGAAGGAAAGTCGAAAACTTCTCTTGACGAGGTTGCCGCATCGTCGCGAAGATGCGCTGTACCGCAGGCGGGTCTCGAGCCCGCTGCGGCTGCACGGGAGCGACAGAACGACACACACGCGCGTGAGCACGATCACGAAGACGGCGGGCGACTGGGGTCGCGGCCGGAGCTCGAATCCCGGAAGGCCCGCGGCGTGGCGGTTCAAGCGGGCAAGCGGCGCCAGCAGCGCCGCGATACCGCAGCTGGCTTCGGCTCTTTTCGTGACGAGTCCGGGAACTCCGGCGCGCGCTCGGGTGTCAAAACAGGGATCGGAGGTTCGGAAGGGCGATGCACGCGTTGTGGGAGGCATTCCAAGAAGGCGGATGGGGCATGTACCCCATCTTGTTCTGGTCGGTCGTGACCATCGGCATCATCGTCGAGCGCGCCCTGTATCTGTTCGGCTCCTCGATCAACAAGGAGATGTTCCTGGCGACCATGCAGAAGTGCATTCTCGCTGGAGACATCGCCAAGGCGGTCAAGGTGTGCTCGGCACAGAACGCACCGCTCGCCCGTATCGTCCAGGCGGGCCTCGTCAAGGTCAACCGGCCGGACGAAGAGGTGCAGGCTGCGATGGATGAGGCAGCGCTGCGTGAGATGCCGAAGATTGCGGCGCGCACGCAGTTCCTGGGGCTACTCGCCAACCTCGCCATGCTCTCGGGCTTGCTCGGGACCGTGACGGGCCTCATCAAGTCCTTCGGCGCCGTGTCGGCGAAGAGCGTCGACCCGAGCCAGAAGGCCACGATTCTGGCGCAAGGCATCTCGGAGGCCATGAACTGCACGGCCTTCGGGCTCGGTGTGGCCATCGTGGGCCTCATCGGCTTCGCGATCCTGAACGGCAGGACGCAGAAGATCGAAGACGACATCAACTCCGCCTCCGTCCAGGTGCTGAACCTGGTGGTGGCGAATCGCGAGAAGGTGAACCTCGCCGGCCTCAACCAGCAGGCGGCGTAGGTTCGCGGGGCTCCCGTGCATCGGCGGGGGCGGCGCGAGCCGCCCTCGCCCGTCGTGGCGGAGCCGGGTGGAGACGGTCGTGAGATACTGACCTCGGAGCCGACGGGCTTCGCGGACCGAAGGAGTGGCCGGTGGGTGGTGTAGACGTAGGCGGTGGTGGCGGCGGCAAACGGGCGGTGAACGCGGAGATCAACATGATTCCGTTCATCGATCTGTTGATGGTGACGATCGCATTCCTGCTCATCACGGCCGTGTGGGTCACCAACTCCCGCATGAACGCCAACGCGCAGGTACCCGGCCCGCCGAACACGGAGCCGACCGAGGTGACGACCCCGGAGAAGATCCTGCACCTCCACATCGAGGAGTTCGAGTTCAAGCTCGTGTGGCAGCAGGGCTCGACGGTCGTGGCGGAGGACAAGGTCCCGAAGCAGGAGCAGACGGACAAGGAGTTCGTGAAGTTCGGCGACCTCGCGGTGAAGATCGCCGAGCAGTGGCAGCAGCACGGCGGCCACCAGGATCCGAGCGATCAGAAGACCGACCAGTGCGTGGTCCACGCCGACAACAAGCTCCCGTTCCGCGAGCTCGTCGGGGTGCTCGACGCCATCTACGACAAGAAGCGCGAGCAGAACCAGGCCGACGGCACGATCAAGAATGTGCCCGTGTTCAACATGTCGTTCTCGATCCGCTGAAGCTCGCGAGACGACACCCCAAGCTCGAGCCAGAATCCGGAGCGCATCGTGTCCGACCACGCCAAGGTCATCAAGAAGCACCACGACCATCACGCGCACGCCATTGCCAAGCCCGGCAAGCGGTTGATGCACCACGTGCCCCTCGCCTTCGTGCTGAAGAAGGTGCTGGGCCACGGTGGGCGTAACGTCAACACGGCGCTGAACCTCACCTCGTACATCGACTTCCTCCTGGTGACGGTCATCTTCCTCCTGATGAGCTTCTCGGCGGGTGGCGAGATCACCGTCGACAAGAGCATCACGCTGCCGAACGCCGAGAACGTCGAGGACGTCATCGAGGCGCCCATGGTGGCCGTGAACGGGCAGAGCGTCATGGTGGACGGCACGCCCGCCGGCAACACCCGCGCCATCCGCGACGCCGGCAAGGTGCAGAAGGTCGACGAGCTCTTCGAGCTCCTGAAGCGCAAGAAGGAGCTCTGGTCGAGCTTCCACCCAGACAAGGCCTTCCCGGGCGTCGCCATCCTCCAGGTCGACGTGGACGTCGAGGCACTGGTCGTGAAGAGCGTGTTCCAGACCGCGGCGTTCGCCGGCTACCCGAACATCAGCTTCATGGTGCGCAAGCGCGCGAAGGCTGGCGGCGGCGAGGGCGGCTGAGAGACGTGCCCCGCCCGCGTGGGGTGTGGGAGCACCGCGCACAGCGCCTGCCGGGTGGCCAGAGGTCGAAGCGATGAGCTCCGCGTCGCCGCCCACCGGATCGCGCCAGCGCGCCCCCGACGCGCCGCGCGGCTTGCCATCCATCGCCGAGGCGCGTGCGGCCCGCGGCCGCATGCGCTGGTTTCCGCCCAAGTTCTGGGCCGCGGCGGCCGTGCTCCTCGGGGCATCGGTGGTCGTGTGGTGGAAGCTCGACAGCGACAAGCTGCAGAGGGCGCGCAACGAGCTCTTGACCCGTCAGCGTGAGACGGCGGCCGAGCTCGCGCCGAAGTGGCTGCCGCTGCGCGACAAGATCGAGGCCTGGACGGTCGCGTGCGCCGGCGAGCACAAGGAGCTCATCGAGCTCGAGGTGGGCAAGGCGTGGGACTTCCGGAACCTCGACGGCCTCTACCTGCGCCTCGGCAAGGTGCACGCGGGGGACGCCGAGGCGGTGCGCAAGGCCACGAAGGAGTCCCTCCACGACGCCTTCACCGCCTGCCTCTGGACCGGCGCGAACCCGAGCCCTCTCGCGGGCCCCGCCTGCGAGACGTCGCGCAACTGCGAGGTGCGCCAGTTCTGCAACGAGTTCGAGCACTGCGCCGAGTACGCCCAGCCGTACAACGTCAGCCTGGCGTACCGCACGATGAAGGTCCTCTCGACCGAGTGGGTCGAAGAGGTGCAGGGCATCAGCGACAAGCTCATCCTGCGCGCCGCGCTGGCCACCTACGACGACGCCGTGCAGTTCGACAGTCCCGTGGCCGTGGACCTCTTGGCGCGCGCCAAGTACTTCATGGCGGTCGTCGACGAGCCGGCGGACGAGGGCGAGGAGCCCGAGCCGGAGACCGCGGACGCCGGGACGCGCACGACCCGCGACGTACGCGGTATTCCGTCCGGTGCGCACATGGCGCGCGTGTGCGTGTGGCGCCTCGAGGACGAGAAGCCGATGCTCGCGATCCGGCGCGAGGCGGCGGGCTCGCTCGAAGGACCGGGCGCGGCGCTGGCCGACGCGAAGTCGCGGCGCGCCCTGCAGATGCAGGCCAACAGTTGCGCGCTCGCCGTGGCGGTGCGCAGCGCGATCGGCGACGTGAAGGGCGACCTCCCGCTGCAGCGGCGCTGAGGGCGGTGGTGGGCAAGCGCCTGCGCGCCTGGTTCGCGCTGCTGCGGCGGCGGCCGTGGTCGGGCGGGGCCGCCCTCGTCGCGCCCCTCGCCGCCTGCGCGCTCGCCGTCATCGTGGTCGCGCCCTGGTTCCAGAACGTGCGCACCTTCGGCTTCCACGACTGGGACGCGGTGACCTCGTTCCGGTACCTCGTGAAGACGTCCCTGCTCGAGCACGGCGAGTTCCCCGGCTGGAATCCCTACGCCTGTGGCGGCTACCCACTCTGGGGCTACGTCGAGGGCGGCACGAACCTGGTGTCGCCGTGGCTGCCGTTTTACCTGTTCGCGCCGCTACCGCTGGCCCTGCGCATCGAGGTGCTCGGCATGGCGCTCGTGGCGGCGCTCGGCGCCTACGTGCTCGCCGGACGTTTCACCACGAGCAGCGCAGCCCGCCTGCTCGTGGCGGCGCTCTGGGCGGTCAACGGGCGCTGGGGTCTGCAGGCCGCCTCGGGGCACGCCTGGCACCTCGCGTACGGCTACTTGCCCTGGTGCCTCTACTTCTTCGAGCGCGCGCGCAGCTCGCTCGCCGTGCGCGACATCGCGCTCACCGGTGCCGTGTTCGCGCTCCTGCTCTACGGCGGGGGTATCTACCCCCTGCCTCACACCGCGCTCGCCGTCGGGCTCTACGCCCTCGCCATGGCGTGGCAGGAGCGGAGCCTGCGCCCGATCGTGGCGCTCGCGCTCGCCGGACTCGTGGGGCTCGGGCTCGCGGCCCCGAAGCTCCTGCCCGTGCTCGACACCTTCGCCGACGACCCACGGCTCATCGAGTCCACCGAGCGCCTCGACCCGGGAGCCTTCGTGACGCTCCTGACGAGTCGCGACCAGGGCTTCTACGCGCGGCCCGCGCGGGTTGCGCCCTACGGGTGGCACGAGTGGGGCATGTACGTCTCGACGGCCGGCGTGGTGCTGCTCGCGGCGGCCTTCGTCTTCGCGGAGGGGCGGCGCGAGCGCGCGCTCAAGGCCGTCGGGGCGTTCTTCGTCGTGCTCGGCTTCGGCGCCTTCCACGCTTCGGCACCGTGGACCCTGATGCGCGAGAAGCTGCCGCTCTTCCGCTCGCAGCACGTGCCCTCGCGCTTCCTCTACCCGGCCGTGCTCCTGCTCGCGCTGCCGCTTGCGGCGGCCATCGGGCGCTTCGTCGCACGGCGCCGCCTGGGCATGCCCTGGCTCGACCTCGCCCTGCTCGTGCCCGCCATCGTGCTCGGCGTGGACGTGGCGCTCGTGGCCCAGAAGCCGATGCGCGAGGCCATGTGGATGGAAGCGCCCGCCATCCCCGCCGGGCGCAGCTTCCACTTCGAGACGGAGCCCCCCTTCCAGTATCGCCGGCGCGACTGGGCGGGACCGATGCTGCTCGCCATGTGGGGCAACACCGGCGTCATGAACTGCTATGGCGTGCCGCAGCCCGCCGCGCCTGGCGCACGCGCGATCTCGGCGCCGGACTACCGCGGCGAGGCGTGGCTCGCCGAGGGCGGGGGCCGCGCGGAGGTCGTGGCGCGGAGCCCCAACAGCGTCGAGGTTGCGGTCGAGGGCGCGGCACCGGGGGCGCGGCTCGTGCTCAACATGAACTTCCGGCGCGGCTGGGGCAGCGACGTGGGCGCGGCCGAGGCCTACGGGGGGGCGGTGAGCGTGCGCCTGCCGCCGGGTGAGGCGCCGGCTCGGGTCGTCTTCCGCTACCGTCCGCCCGGGCTGTACCTCGGGCTCGTGCTCGCACTCGCGACCCTGGCGGCGATCTTCGCGGCGCGCCGCGCGCGGGCGAGCGGGGCTGGGTCGGAGGTCGCCGCGTCGCGCCGGTGGTGGTAGCAGGTTCGCGAGTCGCACGACGATGAAGCCCGCGATTGCCGCGCGTCTCTGCCAAGCTGCCGTGCTGGCCCTGCCGGTCATCGGCGTTCTCGAGGTCTGGGCGCATCACCGGGCGGTGGCGCGCGCGCCCGCCTTCGACGACTGGGGCACGATCGTCGCGCCTGTGGACCAGCTGCGCGAGGTGGGCGACGTCGTGACCGTCGCGCCGCGCTGGGCGGAGCCCCTGGCGCGCCGCGCGCTCGGCGACGAGCGCATGCCGCTCCGCGACGTGGCGCGGCCCGATCTCAGCCGCTACCGGGCGGCCCTCGAGGTGTCGATCCAGGGAGAGCGCGATCCGGAGCTCGCCGGCTGGCGCGAGACGAGCCGCGCCGAGAGTGGAGCCTTCACCTTCCGGCGCCTCGAGAATCCGTCGGCCGAGGTCCCGGTCTTCGACTTCGTCGACGCCGCGGTGCCCGAGCGCCTCGCGGTGGCCGTGGCCGACGGGGCCGCGGCCGCTCCGTGTCCTTTCACGGCGCGCGGGCGCGTCTCGGCGGGCAACCTGGGCGGCCATCCGACCTTCCCGGCCGCGCGCTTCCAGTGTCCGGGCGGCGAGTTCATGAACGTGAGCGTGACGGTGATCGCCGACGAGCACTTCCGGGCCCGCCGCTGCCTCTTCGCGCACCCGCCGCTCGGGGGGCGCGCGCTCGAGCTGCGCTATCGCGGTGTGGAGCTCGGCACACGCATTCGCGGCCACGGAGGCATCTACTGGATGGTCGAGCGCGAGCTAGCGGGCGCGCCGGTCGAGCTCGACGTGCGCGTGGACGGCGAGCTCGTGGGTCACTGGGTGCACCGCGACGGGGATGGCTGGGCAGGTTTCGACTTCGCGCTCGGGACCCACGCGGGCGCGCGCGATGCCGAGGTGGTGTTCGCGGTGCGCGCGGACGACGCACGGCACCGACACTTCTGCTTCGAGGCGGACAGCCGATGACGCGGCAGGGGTCGCGGGCGCGCTGGCTTGGCGATCTGCGGCGGCCGGTCGCGACCGGGCTCGCCGACCCGTTCGTGGGCCTGCTCCTCGCGGCTGCCTACACCGCGCTCCTGCTCGCGACGGTCAAGGGGCTCGGCTACGCGCGCGACGAGGGATTCTACTTCGACGCCGCGCGCAGCTACGAGCGTTGGTTCGAGCTGCTGTGGACGAGCCCCGGGCAGGCCGTCGCGCGCGCCGACGACTACTGGCGCGTCAACGCCGAGCATCCGGCGCTCGTGAAATCCCTGTTCGCGCTGTCGCATCACGTGCTGTTCGAGAAGTGGGGCTGGTTCGCCACCGAGGGCACGAGCTACCGCTTCCCGGCGATGGTGCTGTCCGGCCTCGGCGTCGGGCTCGTCTACCTCTGGGGGACGCGCGCCCACGGGCGGCTGTGCGGTGTCGTGGCGGCGGCGTCGCTGGGCGCGATGCCCCACTTCTTCTTCCACGCGCACCTCGCCTGCTTCGACGCGCCCGTCGTGACGATGTGGACCGCGTGCGCGTACTGCTACTGGCGGACGCTCGGGCGGGGTGGAGTCGCCTGGCCGTTCCTCACCGGTGTGGCGTTCGGGCTGGCGCTCAACACCAAGCACAATGCCTGGTTTCTGCCCATCGCCTGCCTGGCGCACGCCGGGCTCATGCTCGTGCCGGCGCGCTTCGGGGGCATCGCGCGCCGCACGCTCGCGCGCCGCGCGCTCGGGGCGGCGCTCGCGATGGCCGTCGTGGGCCCGCTCCTCTGGCTCGGCACCTGGCCGTGGCTGTGGCGCGACACGTTCGCGCGCCTCGGCGGCTACGCGCGCTTCCACCTCGAGCACGTCTACTACAACATGGAGTTCCTCGGCGTGAACTACTGGCAGCCGCCCATGCCGCGCGGCTACGCGTGGCTCATGACGGCCGCGACGGTGCCCGGCGTCACGCTCGCGGCGTTCTTCTTCGGGCTCGGAGCCGCGAGCCGGCGCGCCTTCGCGGGCTACCTCCGCGCGAGCCTTGCCTCGCTGCTTGCCTTCGTGCAGCAGTTGCGCGCCTTCGGCCGCACCGAGCCCACGGGTCGGAGCACCGCTGCCCCCAGCGCGGGCCCGGCGCGCACGGCGCCCGGCGCGCTGGCGGGCTCGGAGGCGCCGCCCGTGGGCGAGGGCAGCGACCCCGGTGCAGGGGCGGCGTCGTTCTGGCTGCTCGCCATCGCCGTGCAGTATGCGGCGTGGCTCTCGCCGAGGACGCCAATCTTCGGCGGTACGAAGCACTGGATGACGGCGTACCCGTTCCTCGCACTCTTCGCGGGCCTGGGCGTGCTCGCTGCGGTCGAAGGGGTCGCGCGCCTGTGGCCTCGCGCGGAGCGCCGGCCGGGTGGCGCGCCGCTCCTCGAGCTCGGCTTCGGGGCGAGCGTGCTCGTGGCGCCGGTGCTCGAGTGCGCCCATGCGCACCCATGGGGTCTGTCGAGCTACACCCCGCTGGTCGGCGGGGCAGCAGGTGCGGCCACGCTCGGTCTCAACCGCGGCTTCTGGGGGTACCAGACCGGCGCCCTCGCGCCGCAGCTCGACGCCCTCGCGCCACCGCGGGCGCGCGTGTTCCTGCACGACACCGCCTGGCCCGCCTGGGACATGCTGCTCCGCGACGGCGCCGTACGACGCGATCTGCGCGGCGAGACGCGCGACGTCGGTGCGGCCGACCTCGCAATTTACCACCACGAGATGCACATGGCGGGCGTCGAGTACCAGACCTGGGTTGCGTTCGGCACCGTGGTGCCGGTGCAGGTGGCTGGCCTCGACGGCGTGCCTGTCGTGTGGCTCTACCGCCGGGACGCGGGCGGCGAGTGACGGCCTGAGCTAGCGCCGGCGCCGCGCACTGCGCGCGACCGGCACGGCGTCATCGGGCTTCGCCTGCGGTGTGGTCGCGAGCTTGCGGGCGTGACTCGGTTGGGCCTTGGCGGCGGCGCGCGGCGGTGTCGCGGCCGCCGTGTG
>JACRDA010000086.1 GCA_016212965.1 Myxococcales bacterium | reverse complement strand
GAGGTGCGCCGGCCGGCCCGGCGGCGTCACGGTCTTCGCGTTGCCGTTCGCGTCGTAGCTCGTGCCGATGACGTGGTCATCGGGTCGCGTCGAGGTCGTCGGCCGGTTCGCGAGGTCGTAGCCGAAGGAGCTCCCGCGGAGCAGGCACTGGGCGACGGCGGGATCCTCGACGCACGCGCCCTCGGGGAGCAGGCACACGTGGTTCGCGGGGCAGGCGGCATCGTCGGCGCAGGTCGTGTGCAAGGTGTCGGGCTGGCACTGGAGCGGCCCCCGCACGGATGCGACCCGGCCGAAGGCATCGTACGTCCGGCGCCAGGTGCGGCTGCCCTGTGTCAGCGTCGCTAGGCGGCCGGCCGCGTCGTAGGTCAGGGTCACCGGCAGGCGGCCCGGCTCCGAAACCTCGACGACGTGTCCCAAGGCGTCGAACGTCGTCGCACGCTCCCGGCCCAGCGGCGTCGTGCGCGTCAGGGTGCGCGTCGCCGCGTCGTACACCGTCGTGAAGGCGCGGCCGTTCAGCGTGAGGGTCTCGGTCGAGCTCGCGAGGCTCAACGGGTCGTGCGGAACGGCGAGCGTGACCTCACGGGTCACCTTGCGCTCGAGCTCGAGCAGGCCCGGCGTCCGCACGCGGCGCTCGATCTGCACCGGCGCGAGATACCCGAAGCGCGGATCGGCGACCTGCTCGCTCGTCACGGTCGTCCCATCTGGGCGCGTCGTCGTCCGGCGGCCGTCGAGCCCGACGACGGTCGTGGCGCTCGCCGCGACGCCCGGGAAGACGTTCGTGCGCATCCGTGAGCCCGTCGCACCCGAGCCGACGCCGTAGGTCGCGGCGTGAAGGAGCGCGGTCGTGAGCTCGACCGAGTAGCCGCCGGCCGCGTCGTCGGTGCGCACCAGCTGCTGCCATCCGCCCGAGGCGTCGGTCGCCTTCGTGAGCCGGCCGAGCGCGTCGTACGCGTACTGGGTCGCGTGGGTGCGCCCGTCGGTGTAGGTCTTCAGCAGGCCGCCTGGGTCATAGGCGAGCTTCACCTGCTCGGCGTTCGGGTTCGTGATGCTCGACAGGTAGCCATCGGTCCCCACCTCGAGCGCGGTCACCTGGCCGTACTGCCCGACGATGCTCGTCGGCGCGCCCGAGGCGTCGCGCACGATCGTCGTCACGAGGCCGTCTCGGTCGGTCACGCTCTCGAGCCTTCCCGCGCTGTCGTAGCCGAAAGCGTACCGCACCGCGCCGAGCAGCGCATCGTGCGTCGCGAGGTGACGGCCTTGTGGGCTGAAGACGTACGCCTCGCCTCCGTCCGCGCTCGGGATCACGATGCTCGCAAGCGTTACGCCGGGCAGGGGCGTGCGCACGCGAGCCACGGTGGCGGGTGAGGCACCGGTGTGGCCCCCCACGATCAACGAGCCGTCGGGCGCCGCCGCGAGTCCACGCGCCCCGAGCTGGGACGCCGCGGCGGGCCCGCCGAAGCCGCAGTTGGTGAACTGGATGCAGCGCGGGTTTCTGCCGCCGGCCAGCGTCGTGATGACGCCACGCGGGTCGATCCGGCGCACACCGGGCACCTCCCAGTTCAAGTCCGGCGTGACGTCGCGGACCGTCGCGAACAAGCTGCCATCGGCCCCCACGGCGAAGAAGGACGGTCGGTTGAGCCGCGCAGCGGTGGCGGGGCCGCCGTCGCCCGTTGCACCCTCGATGCCCGTCCCGGCGAAGGCTCGCACCATGCCGTCCGGGGTCACCCGCCAGATCTGGTCCACCCAGCCGAAATAGACCGAGCCGTCGGGACCCAGGGCAAGGCCGGCCGCGCCCGGGATGGAGATCTCGAGGCCGCGGCCCGGGGGCGCGCCGATGCCGCCGCCCGCTACGGTCGCGATCTTCCCGTCGAGGCCGACCTTGCGGAGGCGCCCCGCGTTTCCGGACTCGAGGATGTACACGACCCCGTCCGGCCCCACCGCGATGTCGCTCGGTTGATCCAAGTGTGCGTCACGCGCGTCGGCACCGTCTCCGAGCGCACCGTTGCCGGCGAAGACTCGGATCATCGGCTCGGGCACGTCCGGGGTCACGCGATGAACGCGCCCCCACTGATCGAGAACGTAGAGGCTGCCGTCAAGGCCCAACGCAACGCGAAGGGGGTCGACGCGGGCGAGGCTCGCCGGGCCGCCGTCCCCGTCGAGGGCCGGGTTGCCCGACGCCCACACTCCGGTGCCGGCCACCGTCGTGACGACGTCGACCGTGCCCACACGGCTGATGCGTCGAACGCGGTGGTTCTCGAAGTCCGCGACGAAGATGCTGCCGTCCGCCGCGACGGCAAGGCCTTCCACATTGGAGAAGTAGGCATCGAGTGCCGGCCCGGGATCGCTGACGGGCGCGAGGTCGTTCCCGCCCGCCACGCGCTCGAGGACTGGCTCGGTGCTCGCGATGCTGCGCCGGGAGCCGTCGCCGAGGTACAGCGTGTGGCCCTTGGGATCGTACGCGTGGTGCACGCTGAGCGAGAAGCCGCCGAGTCCGGCCGCCGCGGCGTCCCACCCGGCGCCGTCGCGTTCCCAGGTCTTCCACCGCGTCACCTCCTGACGCGCCGGCACGCCGAGCGAAACGCCGGAAACGCTCCCGAAGGAGGAGCCGGCGGGCGGAGGATCCACGTAGAACGCGTCGTAGACGTAGCCAACCCGGATCTTGACCGGCGTCTTGCCTTGGAGCCGGCGGCCGAGCACGTCCGTGCCGTCCCACCCGGAGAACGTCGCCGTCGCGAACGGACCGCACGCTGCCGGACACACGAAGGACTGCGGAAACCGCTGGCCCGCCACGTCCACCTCGACCTCGATGCGCTTGAGGCTTGGCGGGATGGTTCCCGGATCGGCGAGCGTCAGCGGGATATCGAACGTGCGCGCAGCGCTTCGTCCCGGCACACGATCGCTCGCGTAGTGCAGCGCGAACGGCGTGCCGACGACGGGCACCCGCTCGCCGAGGACCTGTCCTTGGCACTCGATGATGCTGGAGGTCCGCAAGCAGGGGTCATCCGGTGGAAGGGGATCCTTTGGATCCCGAGGTGGCACACAGGCCGGATCGTTGGCAGCACAGCCGTCCTCGGGGCAGCCCGGGTCCCCGGGTTGACAGCCGTCCGGGTGGCACGTCGGATCGAGTGGGTCGCACGCGTCGTCGGGCGGAGCCGACCCGAAGTTGAAGTCGCTCGTCGACAAGTGGGGAACCGGCACGCGCCAGACCGAGGTGCCGACCGGGTACCGCCCGACGACCGCGGCGAGCTCCTCGGGCGAGATCCCGAGCGCCGCAAGGAGCGCCGGACCGTCGGCACTGCCGCCGCCGTCCAGGTCGAGGCCGCCCGCCACGACCCTGACGACCCGGCCGTCGGGCGCCGGCACCCAACCCGCGAGCGCCGGGTCGTAGAAGCCGACCGGCACATCGGTGCCGACGGGCAGTCCGAGGAAGTTGTCGACGTAGACGAGCACGGGCGCAGAGAACACGACCGGCGCGTCGCCTGCCTCCTCGGCGCTGATCTCGAGCGCGTACGTGTACTGGCTCGTGGGCGGCAGTTCCGCCGGCATGAGGGCCGGCCCCAGATCGCCAGCGGTGTACTCCGTCATGCGAAGCGACAAGGTCGATAGCGGCATCCCGTTCACGTACGCCGCTGTGCCCGCTGGCAGGACGATTACCGGTTGGCGCACGCCGGCCGCGTCGCTCACCACCCGACCGACGACCACCTCCAGGCTCGCTGCCGGCACAACGACCGTGGGTAGCACTGGGTCCGGGAGCGTGAGCACTACGTCGGGGGCGATCGTGTAGTCGTTCGCACGCGCTGCCACGCGCCGCTCGGCCGTGAGGTACTGCGCCTTCTCGAACCCGAGCGTGACGGGGCCGCCCCCGTTCGCAACGATGAGGAAGCGCCCGCTCGGATCGGTGAGCGTCGAGCCGAACCCTGGGGTCTCGGCGGGCTGGCCCGCGATGCGGGCGCTGACCCGGACACCCGCGAGTGCCGTGCCGCTCGCGTCCGTCACGTGTCCCGTGATGACGGTCGCACGCAGAGGATCGATCACGGTTGGATCTGCGAGGTCCTGCACGGGCGGTGAGCCGTCGACGCCGAGATAGAGAAACTTGCCCGCCTCGAACGCGCTCGTCGCGACCGAGCCGTCGAGCTCTGGAACCGGCGTGTGCGTGACGTCGCCGGTCTCGGGGTCGCAGAGGTCGATCGTCGGGCCATTCTGGTCTTGGTCGTCGATTGCGGGGCCGCCCGTGTGCGCGCAGGTTCCCGCTCCGTCGCAGATGTCCACGCCCGTGCACAGGTCAGCGTCGTCGCACGAGGTGGTGCTGTCGGCGTAGACGACCTCCACGCCGACTCCGGGGACACACACCTCGTGGGAGCAGGGCGTCGCGTGGAGCGCCGGCGGGGCACCGGGCCGACAGACGCCGCTCACGCACCGATCGACGCCGTTGCACGGGTCCGCATCGGCGCACTCGGTGCCGTCCGGGACGTTCGTGTGATGCACGGTCCCGTTGATCGGGTCGCAGGAGTCGACGGTGCACTCGTTGCTGTCGTCGACGGAGAGCGGGATGTGCGTGACTGCCACCTCCGGCGCGCAGTGCCCGGGGAAGCACGCGAGCTCGTCGAAGGTGCACGCATCGCCGTCGCCCGCGTGCGCGGCCACGCATTGAAGCACGTCAGCCCACTCGTTGCCGTCGCAGGCGATCACGCGCGGCACGCCGTTCACGCAGCTGACCGCTGGCGCGCCGGTCGTCGCGCACGCCACGAACGCCGCGTGCTCGACGTCGCACGCGCCTTCGAGCGCCTTGCGGCAGTCGAGCGTGCATCCCTTTGGGCTCGACGGTCCTGCGGCGCAGTCGGCTGCCACGAGTCGGGTGCAGAGCTCGCCGCACTTCCTCGCAACGCCGCGGTCGACGTAGCTGTGCGGGCCGAGCGCCACGTCGAGGCCCGCCGCCACGCCGAGCCAGCCGACGTGCGAGCGCAACATGAGCGTACCGGCCGACACGAGCGCGTGGGCCTGGATGGTCGCGTGCTCGCCGATGTCCGCCGCAGCGGGCTCTGCCGTGGGCGTGCCCGCCCCGCCGTTGCCGCCGCGCACCACGAGCGCGACGTCGCTCGGCAGCATGTCCGTCGTGCCGGTGCTCGGCCCGATGAACGCGTGCGCCGCAGCGCTCAGGCGCTCGGCCACGAACACGTCGCAGGGTGCCTCGCACTCGAGCCGCGCGTGCTCGCCGACCGTCAGCGACCGAAGATCGTAGACGCCTCCCATGAGCACGAGCGAACGCTCCGCCCCGAGAACGACGTCGCGGTAGCTGCCAGGCGCGAGCGGCTCGCCGCCATTCGCCGGCACGTCCACGTCCGCCGTGCCGCTGCCGCAGGTCCCGACGGCGACCACCGCGGAGGGCATCGGGCCCACGTCGCAGCGCGGGCCCACGCACCCACCCGCTCCACCGCGCTCGACGCCGCCGCCGACGCCCACGACACCGCCCCCTGCACCCGTGGGCCGGCCGCCGGCTCCGCCAGCGCCGCCCGCGCCGCCGCACGACGCGCCCTCGCACGGCGCGCCGCAGCCCGTCACGAGCGGCACCTCGAGGTCGAGCGGCAGGGCGACGCGCGTCGCGCGCGTGCCGCCGACGGCGACGGTCTTGTGGGCCTGAAGGACGTTGGCCGAGACGTCGCCCGTGACGGCGACCTGGGCCGCTAGCTTCACGCGATCGCCGGCGACGCTCCCCGTGACCTTGGCGTGCGAGGCGAGCGCCGCGCTCCAGCCCGCCGAGAGCTCGGGGCCGCTCGCGACGTCGACGACGCCGAGATCGCCCGCGACGGAGGCGTGGCTCGCGAGCGAAGTGCTGTTGAGCGCGACCACCGCCTCCTCGGGCCAGAGATCCGCGGCCACCCAGGCGGGATCGACCGCGATGGGATACACGAGTCCCTCGGTGTCGAGCGACGCGACGACCGTCGCCTCGTCCTCGAGCGCGACCTCGACCCGCCTCACGGTGCCCGCGGCATCGATCGCGAAGGCCGGCCGCGTCCGGAAGACGACGCGCTCCTCGGCGTCGAGCGCCTCGACGATGTGCGCGCGGGCCCGGAGACGGACGAGCGCCGGGCCGAGCTTCACGGCGTAGCGAGCGTCGGTCGGCGCGGCCGGGCTCGCGAGGTGACGCACCTCTTCGAAGCCGGCCTCGTCGACGCGCAGGGTGACGTCCGTGTCGGGCTCGGCGCTGCGGTACACGAGCGTGCGCGGCGCGACAGCATCGAGCTCGCCGAGCGCCGGCTCGCGGCCGAGCGCGCGGACCTCGAGCCAGGACACGTCGGCCGAGCCGGTGCTCGCGAGGCGAACCGGCGCGTCGGCGCGGAGCGGCAGCGCGCTCGAGACGCGCGTGCCGCGGAGCAAGAGCGTGTCGCCTTCGCGCTCGAGGCCGGCCACGAGCGCGCCGGGGCCCACGTCCACATCCGGGCGGCGGGTGGAGTCGCCTTGGCAGCCCCCGGCGATCGCAAACGCCGCCGCGAGTAGGAGCGCCACGCGGAGCCACTGACGCAGGACGAGCCGGGCCCGCATACCGCCCCTCGGGCCGGCAGTCAGCAAAGCGCGTCGTCCGGGCGACACCGGGAGTCGCCCACTCGGCGCGGTCGGCCCCCGGTGCTCGACCGCGATGCTGCTCTGCTGCTGTGCTGCTCTGCTGCTGTGCTGCTCTGCTGCTCCGCTGCTCCGTCGCATCGCAACCCCACTTTCGCTCGCCCGCTCCGGATGCCGAGGCTACCGAGCCACGACTGCCCGAGGGAAGCGAGAACCACGAAGTTCCGTTTCGGATGTAGGTGTCCGTGTGTGGAGGTCCTCACCCTTCGGTGAAAGCCCTCTGATCCATGAATCGACGCGCCTCGCGAGGCAGTTGCGTGAAAAGTTCGCTCCTGTCCGCACGCGGCACGGACCCGCACGGACGGTTGTCATGCAAATGTATACAAGGGCGCGACCCACGCATCGGTGGCTCGCGCCAGGCGAGGCGGCGAGGGGCACTGCCGTTAGCCGTGAGCCGCTAGCCGTTGGCGGTTAGCGGTTGGGGGCTAGTGTGCCTGGCGCCGACGGGCACGAGATCCCCGGATCCTGCGCCCATCGGCCCACGGCCCACAGCCCACGGCCCCGGCACACGGCGAGCGGCGAGGCCACAGGGCTGCCGGGGTCGCCCGCGGCCGACGACGCTCGCAGGGGCGCCCGCGAGGCGCTATCCTCGGCCGCGAGTCGCTGCGCGCTGACCGTCTGCCGTCAAGGAGCTCCCCCATGCGCCCTGTCTCGCTCTTGCCCTTCGTCGTCCTCGCCGGCGCCGCGCTCGCGGCTTGCGCCAGCAGCAAGACCGACGACAACCCCACCACGACGACTCACACGACCTCGAGCACGACCACGAGCGGGTCGGGAGGCACGGGCGGCAGCGGCGCCACGGGCGGAAGTGGCGGCGACAGCGGCAACGGCATCTGCGACCTCATCGGCTCGGACCACCTGCTCGTCAGCGAGGTCGGGTCGCAGCCGGACGCGGCCGAGTTCATCGAGATCTGGAACCCGGGCTCGACCACGGTCGATCTGGCGAAGTACTACCTGTCGGACAACGCCGCGTACTACGGCATCGCGGCCGGCACCGCCTGGAACCCGCAGGTGAACCAGCCGGGGTCGGACTTCCTCGCCGCCTTCCCGCCCGGCACGACGCTCGGCCCGAACGAGGTGCTGACCATCCAGGCCGGCACGGACTTCTTCGGCACCTTCGCCGTGTGCCCGGACTTCGTGCTCGCGCCCGCCGCGGCGGCGGACACGACCTGCAACGGCAGCGTCGTGCCGAAGCTCGTCGAGCCCGCGAACGGCGGCATCGGCAACTCGGTCGGGTCGAAGCTCTCGAACGCGCGTGAGATGCTGATGCTGTTCTGCTGGGACGCCGGCCCGCGCGTCACCGACGTCGACTACGTCACGTGGGGGCCCGACGATCCGGCCGAGCCGACGCGCGTCGACAAGACGTCCGTCGCCGGCTACCTGCCCGACACCGCGCGGGCGCAGCAGTCCGGCGCGCCCGCACCCGCCCTCAACGAGGCCATCGGGCGCTGCACCAGCGTCGAGACCGGCGAGACGACGACCGGCGGCAACGGCGCCGCGGGGCACGACGAGACGAGCGAGAGCATGGCGACTACGTTCTCGCTGTTCCCGGCCGGAAGCCTCACGCCCGGCACGGTCAACCCCTGCAACTGACGGGAGGCGTGTCGATGGGCCTCGCGCTCTTCTGGCGCTTCGCGCCGGTCGTGACGATCGTGGCGGCGCTCGCCTGCTCCGGCTCGGGCGGGGCGGGGGGCGCCTCGGGCTCGAGCTCCGGCGCGGCGCGCACGAGCGCGAGCGCTGCCACGAGCTCGGCGCCGCCCACGGCGTCGGGGCCCGCGAGCGCCGCGGCGAGCGCCTCGGGCAGTGCCTCGGCGGCGCCGAGCGCTTCGGCGGCGGCGAGCGCCTCGGCGGCCGCGAGCGGTCCGGCGTGTGCGGGCAAGACCTGCGTGGCGTGCACCGGCGAGGAGGGCTGCTTCTGGCACAAGAAGCGGCTCTCGTGCCAGGCGAGCGAGGCCGACTGCGTGAAGAACGTGTGCTTCGACGTCCCGGCCGACTGCCCGCCCGAGTGAGGCGCACGGCGGCCGCAGGCCGCGCGCAGCACGGAACGGCGGGACCCGCCGCTTGACAGGCCGCGCCGGCGGGACCACACCGCGGGCGCTCGCTCGGCCCTTTCCGGCGCGCACGAAAGGACGCTTCCATGAACGCCATGCGCCACTCCGCCATGCTCGGCCTGCTCGTCGCCCTCGCGGGCTGCGGCGGCGCGAAGGACAGCCAGCCGACGACGCCGAAGACGCCGAGCAGCGCGTCGGTCGACGCGACCGCGAAAGAGAAGGGCGACGGAGCCGAGGCCGAGGCGGCCGTCGGCGGGGAGGGTCAGCCGCCGGTGGTGATGGACGCCGCGCGCGAGGCGAGCCGGGGTCCCGGCTCGCCGGAGTCGGGCCACGCCGGCCCGGGGGAGCCGGCGGCGACCCACGCAGAGCCCGCCCCGGTGGCGCTCGCGCAGCCCATCGCCATGCCGACGCCGGCGGCGTACCGGTCGGGCGAGGCGCTCGCCTACCTGCCGAAGGATTGCGACGAGCGCGTGTTCGCCAACGTCGGCGCGATGATCCCCGCGGACGCGGCGGCCGCGGTGGGCGCGGCCGCACTCCGCGTTCTCGGCATGAAGAGCAAGGAGGCGGCGGTCGCCATCGCCGGGGCGCTCCGGACCGCTCGGGACGCCGGCTTCGACCCCTTCACGCAGACGCGCGAGATCGCGGTCTGCGGGGACGGCGACGTCGTCGCGGTCGGGCTCGCGCTCGACAAGGGCGTCGATCTGGCGGCGACCCTGCAGCGCGTGATGGTCGCCGTCGGCGAGCGCCCGGGCGAGGTCGTGCGCGAGGGCAGCCTGAATGTGCTGCGCAACGACAGCGGCGGCGCGCTCGCACAGGTGAACGGCAACGTGCTCGTCATCGCCGACCACGAGGCCGATCTGCGCCCCGCCGTCGCCGGCAAGGCGGGCGCGGCCGGCTTCGGCGACGTGTCGAAGCACCTCGTGCTCGTGCGCAACCGCGAGGTCGGCGTGGACGTCCTCGGCAAGGGCGGCAACCTCGACGTGTCGGTCGCCGTCCACCTGAGCGACGGCGACGCCCGGGAGGCGCAGGCCCACAGCAAGGAGTTCATGGCCGAGGCGAACGAGATCCTGAACAAGGTCGCCGAGCAGATGGAGGCGACCCCGGCCAAGCCGCTCGCCGCGCGCGTACGCGCGGTCAGGCCGCAGCTCCGGGGCAAGGATCTCTTGTTCCAGGGCTCGACGCCCGTGAGCGAGCTCCAGGCGGTCCTGAAGGGCGTCGTGAGCATGAAGCCCGAGGACCTCGCCCGGATGCTGCCGCGCTGACAGAGCCGCCGGTCATCCGCGCCGCCGCCGGGCGACACACAGTCTCCCGCGGGCGGGTGCTTCCGTTGTAGCCTCGGCCCGATCGCGGGCGTTCGAACGGGCGCGCGCGACGGAGGAAACATGGCACAGCGACCGCCAGGGGGGTTCGGAGGCGGCGGCAAGCGCGACACGCCGACCGAGGCGATCCCTTCGCCCTTCGAGCCGGCCCCGCCCGCGGGCTCGCGCCGCCCCGCGAGCACGCTCATCGGCTCCGGCCCTTCGCCCTCCGCGTCTCGGCCCGCGCCGCTGCCCTTGCCAGCACCTCCCCCGCCCTCGGCTCCGCTCGGGCCGCGACCCGGACCGCCCGGCCCGCCGCCGCAAGCGGTCCCGCTCCCGGGCTCGCCCTTCGGGCCGCTGCCCGGGGCGACCGCCCGGCTCGGCCAGCCCGCGATCCCCGTGCTCCACGACGGCGAGGCGCCGGGCGACGTGCCGACGAGCGTGCTCGTGTCGCCCTTCGGGGCTGCGGCCGGGCTCCTGTCGCCGCAGGGCGCAGCCGGCCCGACGCGGCCCGGCCTCGGCGTCGCCCCGCCTCCGGGGGCGCCGGTCGGCCTGGCTCCCGCGCTGCCGGTCCTGCCGGCCGTGCCGCCGGCGCCGACCTCCTCGCCGTACCTTCTCCCGCCGCAGCCGCAGCCGCCGCAGCCACTGCCGCTCCAGCCTCTGCCCGAGCCGTCCCCGAGCGCGTCCGCGCACCGGCCCGGCACGACCGACTACGGCGCGACCGAGAGCCTGCCCGGCCCCCCGCGCGACGCCGCCGAGGGCTGGCTCGCGCGCCACCTGCGCCACTTCGAGCTCGCCGTCCTCGCCCTCCTCGGCGTCGCCCTGCTCGGCGCGAGCTTCGCCGGGTGCGCCGCGAGCTCGGCCGCGGAGCGGGCCGCCGCGCACACGACCGCGGGCTTCGCGAAGCTCGACGAGGCGAACGCCGAGGTGCTCGCGAGCCTCGGCGTGGCCGAGCCCGCGAGCGCGGCCGGGCAGGGTCGCTTCGCACCGGCCCTCGCCAAGCGCCGCGAGGCCGAGGCGTCCTTCGAGCAGGGGCAGAAGGACGGCCAGACGAGCGCGAAGCTCGCCTCGCTCGCGGCCTTCTTCGCGATGAGCCTGTTTCTCGGTGCGCTCGCGAGCGCCCTCGGCGCGGCGCGCCTGAAGCTCGGCCTCTTCGGGCTCGGCGCGCTCGCCGCGCTCGTGTCGTTCGTCCGGCTGCTCGTGCTCGCGCTCGGGTAGCTCAGCCCCGGCGCGCGCTCCGGCGCAGCGCCTCCTCGGCGATGGGGAGCTTGGCGGCGCGCTGCTCGTGGCAGTGGCCCCAGCCGGCCTCGAGGCTGTGGCGGCACACGTCGCTCCGCTCCTCGTAGATGCTGCACGGGTAACGCCCCCGGTCGGGGTCGAGGCCGAGCGCCGCGCAGCGGCCGTCGAGGATGCGCATGAAGCGCCGCACGCGCGGCGCCCCGTCCTCGCCCGGCTCCGTGAGCTCGTCGACGAGGCTCCGCGCCCGGGCACCCATGCGCGCCCAGTCGACGTCGAACACCTCGACGTAGCGCGGATCGGTGGTGAAGCAGCACGCCCCGCAGCGCACGCAGTCCGGCACGGACCCGGCCGCGGCCCCGGGCGGCTCGCCCCGCTTCCGAGCCGGCATCGCCGCGCTCAGCGCACGATGACGTGCGTCCGCCGGCGCAGATCCTTCAGCCACTTCTCCTTGGCCTTCTGGAACTGCTCGCCGCGCAGGCGCTCCACCATCTCGTCGCGGGCGGCCTCGAGCGTCGTGTAACGCGAGGGCTGTCGCTCGGCGAGCGCGAGCACCACGATGGATCCCTCGTACACGAGCGGCTCGCTCACCTGGCCCGGCTCGAGCGACACGGTCGCGTCCTCGAGCTTCGGCGAGAGGATACCGTAGCGCCCCGAGAGCGCCGCCTCGGAGCCGGCGGGCGCGCGGATGCCGAGATCCCCGCCGTTCTGCGCGGTCTTGTCGTCCGAGTACTGGCGCGCGAGGGCTCCGAAATCCGCGCCCTGCCGTACGCGCGCCACGATCTCGGCCGCGAGCTTGCTCCGCGCGGCCACGACCTCGGGCGGCGCGTCGGGCTCGAGGCGCAGCACGATCCAGGCCGGGTGGTAGAGGCGCATCCCGCGCTCGGCCGCCACGACCTTGTCGAACATGGCCTTCATGTCGGCCTCGGTCGCCGTGAAGCGCTCCTCGATGAGCCGCGCCACGAGCTTGCCCTCGAGCAGCTGGCGCCGGAGCTCTTGCCGGAACTCCTGCTCGGTCGAGCCCGTCTCCTGCGTCGCGGCCGTGACGAACTTCGCCACCGTCGTGCCGGCGCGCGTCGCGAGCTTGCGCATGGCGCCGTCGACCTCTTCGCTCGAGACGGTCACGTTCTGGCGCGCCGCCGCATTGGCCTCGAGCTCCTCCTCGATCATGCGGTCGAGCACGACCTTCGTCACGCTGCTGACCGCGGCCGTGCGCTGCGGGGTGTCGGGCATGGCGTAGACGCGCGACAGCGCGAGGCGAGCGCGCTTGCGCACGTCCGTCTGCAGGATCGCCTTCTCGCCGACGACGGCGACGACCTTCTCGATCGTGACGGCCTCGGCGACCGCGGGTGCGGCGAGCACGAGCGCGAACGGCACGAGCGCGAACAGAGCGCGAGCGACGATGCTGCGGAGACCCATCGGGCGAGTCTTACGCTGGGGCCCCGGTCGGGGCAACCACGCGCGCTCGGGACCGGCCGCTCAAGGCAGCTTCACCTTGCTGCGCTCGATCCAGCCCATCGCCTCGCCCTCGCTCGTGCTGCGGATGACGAGCAGCCAGCCGGTCGCCTCCTGCACCACGACGACGGCGTCGCCGGCGCGCACCTCGCCGAGCTGCGGGGCGCCGGCGCGCGGCTGCGCGCGGAGCGGCGCCGCCTGCCGGGCGACGCCCATCGTGAGGTCGTCCTCGTCGTCGAGTGGGTCGCCCGCGCGCTTGCGGGGCAGGTCGGCCGAGGGCCCGCCGGGCTCGGGCGGCACGACCGCCGGGTGGCCCGGCGGCATCGGGAGTCGCCGCGGGGGATCCGGGTCCGCGAGCCCCTCGAAACCGGCCGGGGGAGCGTCCTCCGCGACGGGCGCCACCGCCCAGCCGCGCTCGCGCATGGCCCGGTCGATGCCGCGCCGCGCGGCGACCGCGCTCGGCGCGATCCCCCGGAGGACGATCGGCAGGCCCACCACGACGAGCACCGCGAGGGCGCCGACGAGGGCCAGCACCGTCAGCTGATCGGTCGCGCGCCGCAGCGTGACGGAGCGCCGCTCGCGGGCGTCGGGGAGGTCGGGGAGGCTCGTCATGCTCGGGCGCGCCGGCAGCGAGGGTCGCGCGTCGGCCCGCACACCGCAAGCGGCGCAGCTCGCCGGAGCGTAGCGCGCGCGCGCCCCGGAGCCAGCCGGAGCCGTGCTCCGGTCCCCGCGGGCCGGGAACATCTCCCGTGCGCCGAGCGTCCGAGGCGTATGCTCCGACGTGTGATCACCCCGCCTCCGGCCGTCGCTCGCCTCCGCACGCTCGCCCTCCCGCTCGCCCTCCCGCTCGCCCTCGTGGCGAGCGCGCGCGCCGCCTG